>NZ_NOZF01000058.1:0-1250 GCF_002258565.1 Rhodococcus sp. 05-2254-6 | reverse complement strand
CCGCCGTACGCTTTGCGGGTGATGACGGTGATCTTGCCGACGGTCGCTTCGCCGTAGGCGTAGAGCAGTTTCGCGCCGCGTCGGATGATGCCGTTGTATTCCTGCCCGGTGCCGGGCAGGAACCCGGGAACATCGACCAGGGTGATGATCGGGACGTTGAAGCAGTCGCAGGTCCGGACGAACCGGGCTGCTTTCTCGGAGGCATCGATGTCCAACGTTCCGGCGAACTGGGTGGGTTGGTTGGCCACGATCCCCACCGATCGGCCGTCGATGCGCCCGAACCCGACGATGATGTTGCGGGCCCGACCTTCTTGGACTTCGAGGAATTCGTCGTCGTCGAGGATCCGGGTGATGACCTCGTGCATGTCGTACGGGGTGTTCGGTGAGTCGGGGATCAGGGTGTCGAGTTCGAGATCCTCGGCGGTCAGATTGTCTTCGATGGACCCGGTGATCGGGTCCGAGGGTGCGGTGCGGGGAGCGTCGGCGCGATTGTTGCTCGGTAGGTAGGACAGGAGGTCGCGGACGTAATCCAACGCGTCTTGTTCGCCGGAGGCGACGTAGTGCGCGACACCGGATTTCTCCATGTGGGTGTGCGCGCCACCGAGTTCTTCCATGGTGACGTTCTCGCCGGTGACGGTTTTGATGACGTCGGGTCCGGTGACGAACATCTGGGAGGTGCCGTCGACCATGACCACGAAGTCGGTCAGTGCCGGGGAGTAGACGTGCCCGCCGGCGGCGGGTCCCATGATCACCGAGATCTGGGGGATGACTCCGGAGGCGCGGACGTTGCGGTGGAAGATCTCGCCGTACAACCCGAGGGAGACGACGCCTTCCTGGATGCGGGCTCCGGCACCTTCGTTGATGCCGACCAGGGGGCGTCCGGTTTTGACGGCCAGGTCCATGACCTTGACGATCTTCTCGCCGTAGATTTCGCCCAGGGAGCCGCCGAAGACGGTTGCGTCCTGGGAGAACACGCACACATCGCGGCCGTCGACGGTGCCGTAGCCGGTGACGACACCGTCACCGAAGGGCCGGTTGTCCCCGAGCCCGAAGTTCTGGGAGCGGTGCCGGGCGAGGGCGTCGAGTTCGACGAACGAGCCCTCGTCGAGCAACGCGGTGATCCGTTCGCGGGCGGTGAGCTTGCCTTTGGCGTGGACCTTGTCCACCGCTGCCTCACCGGACGGAATCTCCGCAACCGCGAGACGTTTACGAAGATCGGCCAATTTACCCGCAGTGGTATGGATATCGGG
>NZ_NOZF01000132.1:0-1260 GCF_002258565.1 Rhodococcus sp. 05-2254-6 | reverse complement strand
CGGAGCGCCTGCCCCGATGAACGACCACCTGGACCACGAACTGCCGTTCTGTGCGGACTCGAGCAGGAAGGTTCCGGGTCGGTCGGCACCGAGCTTGCGGTACGCCGACAGAGGAGTCTCGGAGTCGGCGAGCACCTTTCGCGTCACGGGCACCACGCGGTGCTCTGCGGCGAGATGCCGGAACACCTCCCGCGAGGTGGTCGAGTCCGAGTTCTCGGTGTCGGGAGTGGGGCTGGGGTCGGTGGTCGTCTCGCCGTGCATGCCACCATCCTCCCAGGTTCGGGTGCAGGGTCGGCGCTCGCGGTAACCTGCCGAGCATGAAACCAGGCGAGCTCGTTCCCGATTTTTCCCTTCCGGACCAGACCGGAAAGACCCGAACACTGACCGAACTGCTGGCGAACGGTCCGGTCGTGCTGTTCTTCTACCCCGCGGCCTTCACTCCCGGTTGCACCGCCGAGGCGTGCCACTTCCGGGACTTGGCATCGGAGTTCGCCGAGGTCGGAGCAACCCGCGTCGGCATCAGCGCCGATGCTGTCGCCAAGCAGGCAGAGTTCGCCGCCGCCAAGTCCTTCGACTACCCGCTGCTCTCCGACGAGGACGGCAGTGTCGCCACCGCATTCGGCGTCAAGCGCGGTCTGCTGGCAAAGCTCTCCCCGGTCAAACGCGCGACGTTCGTGATCGGCACCGACCGGAAGGTCCTCGAGACCTTCTCGAGCGAAGTACGGTTCGAAGCCCATGCGGACAAGGCTCTGGAGTACCTGCGAGCACATCGCAGCTAGAGCACTGTCCGACGCGATGCCTCGGGTGGGGGGAACCTCGAGGCATCATGTGCAGGCGACAACCAACTCGATCGAGAGGTTCCCCGCGATGAACACGTCGGCGACACCGCAACACACGGTGGATCCCCGTTGGCTCACCGAGAGTCAACAGGAGGCCTGGCGATCACTCGTCGCGCTGGTCACTCGGTTGCCGGCAGCGTTGGACGCTCAGCTGCAGCGCGATTCGCAGCTGACCCACTTCGACTACTTCGTCCTCGCGACGGTCAGCGAGAATCCCCAGCGGCGGATCCAACTCCGCGATCTGGCCGAGTACGCGAATGCGTCGCTCTCGCGCCTGTCACACGTGGTGACGAAGCTCGAGAAGGCCGGGTGGGTCGAGCGCGAGAGCATCCCGGGCAGCCGGGGATCCTATGCGGTGCTGACCGACGCAGGTATGGCCAAGGTCGTGGAATCGGCACCCGGGCACGTCGGCACGGTGCAG
>NZ_NOZF01000133.1:0-1408 GCF_002258565.1 Rhodococcus sp. 05-2254-6 | reverse complement strand
GTGCTCGATCGGCATCGACGCCTGGTGGCTAGCGCGGGGCCCGGTGGGGGTCTCGGTCCGCTGCTGGAGATGGTCAGCTCCGATCTGGGTATGAACTGCTGGGTCGTCACGTCGTCGGGACGGGTACTCGCCGGATCCGAAAATCCGCCGGACACCGAAGCGGTGGCGCAGGACTTCATGAGCTCGGTACGGCTGCCGCGCTATTGCCCGGAGCAGCGAGTCTCGGTGTTCGCCGTCGACGGTGAGTCCGCACCGCGCGTCGTGGATTGGTTCGTGGCCTTCGAAAGCGATTGGCAGACATGGGATGCGCCGAGACTTTCCCTGGCCGGACAGCTGGCGTCGATCGTGGCGGTGGAACGCAGTCGCGTCGACGATCGCCTGTCCGGGTCGGGAATTCTGGCGCAGGAATTCGTGCGCACGATCGTCGGCGGTGCGACGGCCGCTGACATCCTCGCCCAGATGCACGTCATCGGACTCGACATCGAAACACGGTATGCTGCAGTGGCTGTGGCCACGTCCGGGGAGACGTTGCGGCTCGGCGAGCTACGCCCGCTGTTACGAGAAGTGCTGGCACCGTTGGAGATCACCCTCGGAATCGTCGACGGTGAGGCCATCGCGTTGGTGGAGGCGCGAACCGACCGAACCGATTCCGTTCGGCGAGCGGTCCACACGTTGGCACCGGGACTGGTCGGTAGCGGCACCTCGATCGGTGTCAGCGCTCCGACCGCGCCCGTCGACATCCGAAGCGCGATCGAGGAAGCGCGCTACGCCCGCAGACTCGCCGAGCGTCGTGGCTCGGACTGCAGTGTCGTCGGTCACGACGAATTGGCCACGCTGACAATACTTCTCGCCAACGTTCCCGACGACGTGCGACGCATGTTCACCTCGAGACTGCTGACTCCCCTGGTCGACTACGACGACCTGCACAACAGTGATCTCGTCGAGACGCTGTCGGTGTACCTCGACACCAACGGAGCCTGGACTCGATGTGCCGAACAATTGCACATGCACGTCAATTCCGTCCGATATCGCATCCAGCGCATCGAGGAACTGACCGGCCGCGATCTGTCGCGACTGGAGGACAGGATCGAGTTCTACTTGGCTCTACGGCTGCGGTGACCCGTCGCGGTCTACCCTGGAGCCATGGCTCTCATTGCAACACTGGATCTGACGTTCAAGCCCGAGTCTCTTGCCGACGCGCGAGCACTGCTGCGCACGGTGCTGGCCGAAACCCGCGCGTTCGAGGGTTGCCTCGGCGTCGACGTGTGGGTCGACGAGGAGAACGAGGCCCACGTGGTGGCCTACGAGACGTGGGAGTCGGCCGAGGCCGATGCGAAGTACCGCGAGTTCCGCGCCGGTCCCGGCCAGATCACCGAACTGCCGCCGATGCTTGCTGCCGCTCCGACAC
>NZ_NOZF01000020.1:0-1457 GCF_002258565.1 Rhodococcus sp. 05-2254-6 | reverse complement strand
AAGTAAATTCCGCCAGAAACTCGGTGACAAGGCCGGATACACGGAAGAAATTCCGAGTATCCGGTCTTCGTCTGTTTCGAAGTGCCTGCGGCAGTGGTGCGGTTGGGTGCCTTCCAGGGCACTTGTTCACACCACTGCCGCAGGCACTCACCTACAGCCCCAGATCGCGTCCGATCAGTTCCTTCATGATCTCGTTCGATCCGGCCCAGATCTTGGTCACGCGAGCGTCTTTCCACGCCCGAGCGGCGCGGTATTCGTTCATGAACCCGTAGCCGCCGTGTAGCTGGACGCAGTGGTCGAGGATTTCGTTCTGCACCTGCGAGCTCCACCACTTCGCCTTGGCGGCGTCGATGGCGGTCAGTTCACCGATCCCGTGTGCGGCGATGCAATTGTCGATGTACGCCTGTGCCACATCGAGTTTGGTGACGAGCTCGGCGAGCAGAAACTTGTTCCACTGCAGTGAGCCGATCTGCTGGCCGAATGCCTTGCGATCCTTGGCGTACTGCAGCGTCTCCTCGAGAATGGGACGGACGTGTCCGAGGTTGGCCACCGAGCAGCTGATCCGTTCCTGGGGGAGTAGCTGCATCATGTGGATGAAGCCGCCGTCGAACTCGCCGATCATGTTCGAGCTCGGGACGCGCACGTTCTCGAAGAACAGCTCGGCCGTGTCGGATTCGGGCTGACCGACCTTGTCGAGCTTGCGGCCGCGGGAGAATCCTTCGGTGCCGTTCTCGACGGCGAACAGCGTGATGCCCTTGGCCTTCTTCTCCGGCGTGGTGCGGGTGGCGACGATGACCAGGTCTGCGGAGTTGCCGTTGGTGATGAACGTCTTCGAACCGTTGATGATGAAGTCGTCTCCGTCCTTGACGGCAGTGGTCTTCAGCGCGGCCAGGTCGGAGCCACCGGACGGTTCGGTCATCGCGATCGCCGTGAGAATCTCGCCGCTGCAGAAGCCGGGCAGCCAGCGTTTCTTCTGCTCTTCGGTGGTGAGCTTGACCAAGTAGGGCGCGACGATGTCCACGTGGATACCGAAGCACGACGCCACTGCGGCGCTCGAGCGGGCGAGTTCCTCGGCGAGGACGGCGTTGAATCGGTAGTCCTCGGCTCCGCTGCCGCCGTATTCTTCCGGTACTTCCAGTCCCAGGAAGCCGTTGCGTCCGGCTTCGAGCCAGATCTCGCGGTCGATGTATCGCTGCTCGACGAGCTTTTCCTCGACCGGTGTGATGGTCCGGGTGACGAATTCGCGTACCGACGCGCGGAAGTCCTCGTGATCGGCCTCGAACAAGCTGCGCTTCATCTATCTGTTCCTCTCGGTAACGGTGAGTTATCAGCGAACAATACTCGTTGGTAACAACCGTCCCGGACCGGTGTGGCACTATGCGAACCATGGCTGACGCACCCACTTCGCTCGTTCGATCGACCACCGCGGCAGGCGCCGAGCTCGCCGTCCTCACCTT
>NZ_NOZF01000050.1:50393-75613 GCF_002258565.1 Rhodococcus sp. 05-2254-6 | reverse complement strand
CGCACGTGAAACTGTCGATCTACCCGGACGGCGGCGTGGCGCGGTTGCGGGTACTGGGCCGCGGCAAGCCCGATCCCGAGTTCCTCGCGGCCGGGCCGGTCGACCTGGCAGCGCTCGAGAACGGTGCCTACGTCTCGGCGTGCTCCAACATGTTCTACAGCTCCCCCAACAATCTGCTGTTCCCCGGCCCGCCGCGGTCGATGGGTGAGGGTTGGGAGACCTCGCGTCGACGCAACGACGCGAACGACTGGGTTCAGGTACAGCTGGCAGGCAGCGGGCTCGTTCGCCTTGCCGAGCTCGACACCACCTGCTTCCTCGGCAACGCCCCTGGCGCGGCGTCACTGCGCGGACGGCTCGGTGAGGGCGAGTGGATCGAGCTGTTGCCGCGAACGACGTTGCAGCCCGACACCCGCCATCGCTTCGTACTCGACCACGAGACCCCGGTCTCGGAGGTTCGGATGGACATCTTCCCGGACGGCGGCATGGCGCGGTTGAGACTGTTCGGTGATCTGGACGCGGGAGTGGAGCCTGCAGGAACGACCCAGGGATAGAGCGGCGTAAACGGTCGCGGGGCAATAGGGTTGGTTCATGTCCCGGCTACTTCATCCGAATGCAGCCCATGTTGCCGACACGCTGATTTCACGTGGTCATCACGGGGTGGTGGTCAGCAGTCCGGAGGGCACGCACACTGCCGCCGATGCTGCTGCCGCCCTCGGTGTCGACGTGGGCGCGATCGTGAAGTCGATGGTGTTTCTACTGGGCGACGAGCCGGTGCTGCTGCTCGTCTCCGGTGCCCACAACGTTCATCTCGAGCACACCGGCGAGCGTCTCGGCGGCGTGTTGACGCGCGCGCCTCTGGACACGGCCAAGCATGCCACCGGCCAGCCGATCGGTGGGATCGCCCCGGTCGGCCACCCCACCAACCTCGATACGTTCGTCGACCAGGATCTGGCCGGCTACTCCGAGGTGTGGGCGGCCGCCGGCCACACCAACACGATCTTCAGGTCCACGTTCACCGAGTTGGTGCGCATCACTGCGGGTCTGGCGATCGACGTCACCTGACCGCCGCGCACGTCCCGAGGACGCGAATCCTCAGGACGCGAGGGTCGGGGCGATCGGTGCGCCGAGGACCGCGTCGACGACGTCGATGTCGAGTCGGGTCCCGCGGGATTCCAGCAGCGGCAGTACGCCGTTGTTGATGAGAACCGACTGGCGAGCGACGTCGCCGAGCGCTGTCAATGTCACGCCGTCGGCCACCTCGGCCGCGGTGACATCGGAGATCAGACTGGCCAGTCCCGCCGGTGTTCCGACGTAACGGATCGACGACGGGCTGCTCGGCGCCTCCAGTGCGGCGAATTCCCGACGGGCCGTCCGGGCATCGGCCGCGATGTGGATCTCCAGGTCGAGAAACACTGCCGTGCTGTCGGCAGATTCGCCGCGGTCGACTGCCTCGGCGCGGAGCCGCGCGCGTTGCTGCTGGGATTCCCGCAGGTCGGAGGCCTGGATTCGGACCACATCCGTTTCGGGAGCGGCGGTCAGTTCGGTCCAGCCCGCAGTGAATTCGACGGCGACGCGGGTGAAGTTGTGCGACATGAGTGGTGGTCCTGATTCTTCAGACGGTGGCATTCGGTCGGAGCGGAGCCGAACTCGAACACGACCCGGACGCAGTGCGGCACAGATCCACATATCTGTTGCACCAGTGGCGGTTGCCCGTCCACACGACACTCACGGTCATGACGCCATGCTAACCGTCTGCGGGGGTGCACGGGGATCCAACCCCGGCGGTGCTGAGCCCACCCACCCCGTCCACCCGGCCGGCCAGCTCGGGAAAGGGTCGCGGGTCGGGTACGGGGTTCCACCAGCCGGCGTCCTCCGCGTAGTGCCAGTTCGATCCCGATTCGACCAGGGCGGCGAGTGCGTCGACGAGTCGGTCCACATCGGCCGACGAGCTGCCGAGGCCGATGCTGGCCCGCACCGCTCCGGCCGCATGCCCCAGCCTGCTCAGCAGTGGGTGCGCGCAGAACTTCCCGTCCCGCACGCCGATTCCGTGTTCGGCGGAGAGGTACGCGGCGACCTCACCGGGGTCGCGTCCGGCGACGGTGAAGGTGACGATGCCGACGCTGTCGGTCGCGTCGGCCCACACCTCCAGCTGCTCGACGCCGTCCAGTGCGGCCAGCCCGTCGCGCAGTCGGGACGACAGTTCGCGCTCGTGCGCCTGCAGCTCGGCATCGTCGAATCCGGCAATGGCCTCGCAGGCCGCGGCCAATGCGGCAACCCCGAGCACGTTGGGGGTGCCCGCCTCGTGCCGCTGCGGCGCCGGAGCCCAATCGGTGTGGTCGATGCCCACGCTCCGTACCGCGCCACCGCCGGCCAGGTGTGGCTCACCGAGGTCGAGCCAATCATGCCTGCCCACAAGCACTCCCGCGCCGAACGGGGCGTAGAGCTTGTGTCCGGAGAAGGCGAGGTAGTCCACCCCGAGTGCGGCGATGTCGACCCGCCGATGCGGAACCAGCTGGGCACCGTCCACCGCGATGCGTGCGCCGTGCCGATGCGCCAGTGCCGCGAGTTCCGCGATCGGCAGAACTTCTCCGGTGACGTTCGATGCGCCCGTGATCGCAAGCAGAGCAGCAGGTTTCGCGGCGAGCTCGGCGTCGAGGCGGGCGATGGTCTCGGCCAGGGTCGACGCAGCCACCACCACTCGTCGGTCACGCCACGGCAGCAGGTTCGCGTGGTGTTCGATGTCGAGCACCACGGTCTCACCCGGCACACATGCGGCCAGCAGGTTCAGCGAGTCGGTGGTGTTCCGAGTGAACACCACCACCGAATCCGACTGCGCACCAATGAAATCGGCGACCGTCACCCGCGCCTTCTCGTACGCTGCCGTGCAGACCCGTGAGGCGTACCCGGCACCGCGATGAACACTGGAGTAGAACGGCAGCAGTTCCGCGATCCGATCGGTCACCGCCGCCAAAGCCGGTGCGCTGGCAGCGTAGTCGAAATTGGCGTAGGTGCAGGTGCCGCCCTGCACCAGAGGTACCTGCAGATCCGTGCCCGAAACAGGGGCAAAAGGAGCACAGGGGCGGGAAAGTACAGATGTCATGACAGATCAAGCCCTCACGTTCGAGGGACCCGCAACCGAAGGATGTGGTGAACGAGTCCGCGCTTGCCGCGCCGGTTTTCCGACATCAGCCTGGTCGTCACCCGGAGCACCCCACCGCGGAGGAGGGTTGCCGACCAGCGAGCCGGGGCTTGACGCTGGTACTCGTGACCGTGGAGAAGACACTGGCAAAACCACTGCGGTTTTGTCAAGCCGGAACTCACGCGTGGGCAGCAGTAGGATTCCCGCGGTGGGAAGGAGCGCTCGTTCACCTGCTGGCAAACAGAACGTGAGATAACCAACGGCGCTGCTCTCTCAGCAGAACAGAGTCCCAGCACCACAGAGTCACTTGCCAACGAACGAGAAGGACGCCCGGTTGTCTGTGCATCAAGAGAACGATCTGCCGGGTTCGAGCGCGGACACCGCGCCTGCACCGGCGGCGTTTCTTCGCTCGTCGCTCGCCCCCCCTGCCCGGACTCTCATCGACGTTCTCCGTGATACCGCTCATCGTTTTCCCGACGCCCCCGCCATCGACGACGGTGCCGTCTCGGTCAGTTACGCCGAGTTGTTGGACGACATCGCCGAGGGCGCCCAGTGGCTCGCCGATGCCGGTGTCAGGCGCGGTGATCGCGTCGGCATCCGCATGCCGTCGGGTTCCTTCTCCCTTTATGTCGCGATCCTGTCCATCCTCGCGGTCGGTGCCGCGTACGTGCCGGTGGACGCGGACGATCCCGAGGAGCGGGCCGAGTTGGTCTTCGGTGAGGCGAAGGTGACGGCCATCGTCACTGCGGGCGGCATCGCCGCCGGTACTGCTCCCAAGCAAGACGGCCTTCCCGAGACCGACCCACTGCCGCCGACTCCCGAGGACGACGCGTGGGTCATCTTCACCTCCGGTTCGACGGGCACGCCCAAGGGTGTCGCGGTCAGTCATCGCAATGCGGCGGCGTTCGTCGACGCCGAGGCCCGCATGTTTTTGCAGAAGGATCCACTCGGCCCGGGTGATCGGGTGCTGGCCGGTCTGTCGGTGGCGTTCGACGCGTCGTGCGAGGAGATGTGGCTGGCGTGGCGGCACGGTGCGTGTCTGGTTCCGGCACCCAGGTCGTTGGTGCGGTCCGGTTTCGATCTGGGCCCGTGGCTCGTCTCCCGCGACATCAGTGTCGTCTCGACGGTGCCCACCCTCGCGTCGCTCTGGCCCGCGGTGGCTCTGGAGGCGGTGCGGTTGCTCATCTTCGGCGGAGAGGCGTGCCCGCCGGAACTGGCCGAGCGGCTCGCCGTCGAAGGCCGTGAGGTCTGGAACACGTACGGCCCCACCGAGGCGACGGTCGTCGCGTGCGCGGCGATCATGGACGGGAAGGGGCCCGTCCGCATCGGATTGCCGTTGGACGGCTGGGACCTGGCCGTGGTCGACGCTTCGGGCACCCCGGTGCAGGTCGGCGAAGTCGGTGAGTTGGTCATCGGCGGCGTCGGACTCGCTCGGTATCTCGATCCGGCCAAGGACGCCGAGAAGTACGCGCCCATGCCCTCTCTGGGATGGGACCGGGCGTACCGCAGCGGCGATCTGGTCAAGCTCGAGCTCGAAGGTCTGCTGTTCCAGGGCCGCGCGGACGATCAGGTCAAGCTCGGCGGTCGACGCATCGAGCTCGGCGAGATAGACAATGCGCTGCAAGCACTTCCGGGAGTCGGCGGCGCGGCGGCCGCCATCCGCAAGACGGCCGCCGGCAACTCGGTGCTCGTCGGATACCTCGCCAGCACCAACCCCGATTTCGACCTCGAAGCCGCTCGCGAATTGCTGGCCGAACAGTTGCCTGCAGCGCTGGTCCCCCGGCTCGCGCTGGTGGACGAGATGCCGACGCGCACTTCGGGCAAGGTCGACCGCAACGCGCTGCCGTGGCCCCTCCCCGGTATGGCGGGCGCGTCTGCGCTCGGCGGTACGGCGGGGTGGGTGGCCGAATTGTGGACCAGCATCCTCGGCGCGCAGGTTTCCGACGAGAACGCCGATTTCTTCGCCAACGGCGGCGGTTCGCTGTCGGCCGCTCAGTTGGTGACGGCGTTGCGCGAACGGTTCCCCGAGATCACCGTCGCGCAGCTCTACGACCACCCACGGCTGGGTTCACTGGCGCAGTATCTCGACGATCTGAAGCCTGTCGTCGAGGCCGTTCCTCGTGACGTGGCACCGACGTCCCGTACCGCGCAGTGGGCTCAGATCGCGGCAACGGTTCCGTTGACCACCCTGACCGGATTGCAGTGGGTCACCTGGCTCGGACTGCTGTTCAACGTCATGTCCTGGTTCGGCGACGTGCCCTGGGCTCCGACGCTGTCGTGGTGGTGGGTACTCGTGGCGTTCGTCCTGTTCATCACTCCGGTCGGCCGGATGGCGATCTCGGTGATCGGATCTCGCATCCTGCTGGCCGGGCTGAAACCCGGCGCGTATCGACGCGGCGGGAGCATGCACATCAGACTGTGGGCAGCAACGAGATTGACCGATGCCAGTGGTGCGTCGAACCTTTCGGGTGCACCGTGGATGGTCTACTACGCGCGCGCTCTGGGTGCCAAGATCGGCAAGGGTGTCGACCTGCACACGATGCCGCCGGTCACCGGCATGCTCGAGCTGGGCGACGGCTGTTCCATCGAGCCCGAGGTGGATCTGTCCGGGCATTGGATCGACGGAGATCTCGTCTACATCGGCGGCGTCGAGATCGGCGCCGGTGCCACCGTCGGCGCCCGCTCGACGCTCTTGCCCGGCACCAAGGTCGGCAAGAACGCTGTCGTCACGGCAGGCTCCGCCGTCGTCGGACGGGTGAAGGCCGGTCAGATGTGGTCCGGTTCGCCGGCTCAGAAGGTCGGCAAGGCCGATCATCCGTGGCCCGCAGAAACGCCACCGCGCGCGACCAAATGGGTGTTCGCGTACGGCGTCGCGTCGCTGTTCCTGTCCGGCATGGCATTGTTCTCGATCGGCGTCAGCCTGGTGCTGATGGGCTGGTGGATTCACACCGCGGACTCCGTGTTCGACGCCTTCGAACGTGGTCTGGTGATGTTGCCCGTCGCGACGATGGTGTCGTTGGCGGTGTTCGCGGTGATCACCGTCGTCGCGGTGCGATTGCTCAGCATCGGTCTCGTCGGCGGCTACCACCCCGTGCGCAGCCGTATCGGCTGGCAGGTCTGGGCCACCGAACGGTTGATGGACTCCGCGCGCACCTTCCTGTTCCCGCTCTACGCGTCACTGTTGACGCCGCATTGGCTGCGGCTCCTCGGCGCGAAGATCGGCAAGGACGTCGAAGCGTCGACGGTGCTGATGATCCCCAAGTTCACCACCGTCGCCGACGGCGCGTTCCTCGCCGACGACACGATGGTCGCCAGCTACGAACTCGGCGGCGGCTGGATGCATCTGGGCGACGCCAAGGTCGGCAAGCGGGCGTTCCTCGGCAACTCCGGCATGACCGGGCCCGGGCGAACCGTTCCCAAGAACGGCCTGGTCGCGGTGCTGTCCGCGACGCCGGACAAGGCGAAGTCCGGCTCGTCGTGGCTCGGCAGTCCGCCGGTGCGGCTGCGTCGGGCCGCCGGTAGTGCGGATTCGTCGCGCACGTTCGATCCGCCCCGCAAGCTCAAGGTCGCCCGGTCGTTCGTCGAGACGTGCCGGTTGATTCCCGTCGTCGTGACGTTCGGCATCGGACTCGGAGTGCTGTTCTCGCTCACCGCCATCGCCGACTCCGTCGGGTACTGGTTGGCTGCGTTGCTCAGTGGCGTCGTCCTGCTGGTCGCCGGATTTGTGGCTGCTGCGGTATCGGCGTTGGCGAAGTGGTTGTGGGTGGGCCGGATCGGCAAGACCGATCACCCGCTGTGGAGTTCGTTCGTGTGGCGCAACGAGGTGGCAGACACGTTCGTCGAGACCGTTGCCGCGCCCTGGTTCGCGCGCGCCGCCGAGGGCACCGCGGTACTGAACATGTGGTTGCGGTGGCTCGGTGCGGATATCGGCCGCGGCGTCTGGTGTGAGACGTACTGGCTTCCCGAGGCCGATCTGGTGACGTTGGCCGACGGTGCGACGGTCAACCGAGGGTGCGTTGTGCAGACGCACCTGTTCCATGATCGGATCATGTCCATGGACACGGTCGATCTCGGCAGAGGCGCAACACTGGGACCACACTGTGTCGCGTTGCCTGCATCGGGTATAGGTGATGGTGCGACGGTGGGGCCTGCCTCTCTGGTGATGCGCGGCGATACGGTTCCCGCGCATACTCGTTGGCAGGGCAATCCGATCGCGCCGTGGGCCAAGGGTGATCCCTTTCCGCGTATTCGCGACGACCGAAACGAGGGGTGATCTACCGTGCCGGACAGGCTCGTGGCACCGGTGTTCGACGTCGACTCCAGTGACAATCCGATCGATACGTATCTCCCCCAGAACGGCAACCGCGGCTATCGCGTCTCGCGCTACGAACTCGACCTCGAGTACAAGGTCGAGAGCAACCGGCTGGCGGGTAAGGCGAAGATCACCGCGGTCACCACTGCGACGGTGTCGAAGTTCGCGCTCGATCTCGGTCCGGCGATGAACGTGTCGAAGGTGTCGGTCAACGGATCGCGTTCGGTGAAGTTCAGCCACCAGCGCGGCAAGCTGAAGATCACGCCCGCCAAGCCCATCGCGTCGGGTGCGGCACTGGTGGTGACGGTCGCGTACAGCGGAACCCCGAAGCCCATCAACGGTTTGTGGGGTGAGGTCGGCTGGGAGGAGCTCACCGAGGGCTCGCTCGTCGCCAGCCAACCCAACGGCGCTGCGTCGTGGTTTCCGTGCGACGACCATCCGGTGTCCAAGGCCAGCTACGGCATCACCATCACCACCGATTCCCCGTACTACGCGGTGGCCAACGGAACGTTGGTGCGCAAGCAGACTCGCGCCAGCCGCACCACGTGGGTGTACGAGCAGCCCGAGCCGATGGCCAGCTACCTCGCCACCATCCAGATCGGTCCGTACGAGCATCGCATCGTCAGCCCGGGGCCGGTGCCGATGAAGGCCATCACTCCGCCGCGCCTGCGAGCGCAATTCGATCACGACTTCGGTCGTCAACCGCAGATGATGGACACATTCGTACGGCTCTACGGCCCTTACCCTTTCGCGTCGTACACCGTGGTGGTGACCGACGACGAACTCGAGATTCCGATCGAGGCGCAGGGGTTGTCGATCTTCGGTGCGAATCACTGTTCCGGTTCCCGGTACTACGAGCGTCTGGTGGCGCACGAGCTGGCGCACCAGTGGTTCGGCAATTCGCTCACCCTCGGCAAGTGGGCCGACATCTGGCTGCACGAGGGATTCGCATGCTACTCGGAGTGGATCTGGGCCGAGAACTCCGGCGGCGCAACGGCTCACGACAAGGCCAAGCGGGCGCACACCATTCAGCGTGGTCTGGCGATGGACCTGCAACTCACCGACCCGGGGCCCGAGCGCATCTTCGACGACCGCGTCTACAAACGCGGCGCACTGGCACTGCATGCAGTGCGACGCACCATCGGCGACGAGCGATTCTTCGGACTGATCCAGGAATGGACCTCCAAGTACCGCTACTCGACGGTCGCAACCGCGGACTTCACCGACCTCGCCTCCCGCTTCGGTTGCCCCCGAAGTCTGTGGGACGCATGGCTGGTGGACAAGCAACTTCCGTCGTTGCCGTAGCTCCCGCGGGCAATCGGCTCCCCAGTTTCGGATATCAGCCTGCAATCGGAGGCCTGAATCCAAGTCTGGGGAGCCGATCCGCCGATCAGACCCGCCGACGCCGTTTCTGCGCGTAGCCGATGGTCAAGAAGCCCGCCGACATCAACGCGAAAAGATTGATCGGCGACGCGATCGCACGGCCGACACTCGCATCGAGTGCCACGACCTGAAACAGCACCCAACACACGATGACGCCCAGCACCGCGAAAATCGGCCAGGGTCCGGAGTAGTTGTACTTCATGCTCGCTCCCGTCGGACGAGGGATGTGCCCGCTCCACGGTACCCACCGCATCGGCTGTGTCAGCGAACTCCGATTGACAACACCAAGCCGGCCACGGCGTAGCCGTACAGCGCTACCGTTGCCAGTGCTTGTCGCCAGATGCCCGGCGGGAACGACGCCGCCCAGCGTCCCCTGCCGTCCAGTTGCAGATCGCAGGGGAAGTCGCTGATGGCCATGGCCGATCCAGGATTCTTCGAGTGCGCGAGCACCACGCCGGTGGTGAACGGCAGTCCCCGAACGAACAGATGGCCGCGCGCTTCCCCGGCCCGGTACCGCACCGTTGATTCGGTGACAACCCCTGTGTACCAACGTCGTTGGACGTTCCAGCCGGTGGCGTGCGCGAGGCGAAGATTGCGGTCACCACGCGGTGCCGTGTCCACGGTCTCGACGTCGGCGATCAGTCCCCAGCGCAGCATCGACGCCCACCAGGCAATCCTTCGGCTGCGAAATACCACTGCACCCAGCAGCACGATCGCGAAGACGTACGGCACCATCGCCGGAAATCTCGACCAGCATGCGGCCGGCACGATCACCGCGACGAGAAACCAGTACGCCTCACGCCGGTTCCATACTGTGGCACCCGCGATCGCCACCGTCGGAGGCACCCGATGCGGCGGGACCGTGCGCGAGGACTGCAGCATGATGCCGCTGATCCTAGAGCCGAACCGCCCCTACGCGCTCGGCAAGTGCGCAGACGTTTTCGATCGCACCACCAGGCCACACAGTGCCGCCATCACCGCGCCGAATCCGAAGATGATCGGATACGTGACCACGCCGGGCCACGTCTCGGTCAATGCCGACAGCAGGGCGGGCACCGCGAAGCCCAGGTAGGTCAGCGAATAGAACACCGCGGTGAGGCCGGCGAGATCATCGGGGCCCGCAATGCGTTGCACCTCTTGCAAACCCGAGACCAATGCCATGCCGTACCCGCACCCCAGCACTGCCGCCGCGATCAGGGCTGCGGCGATGGTCAGCACCGACGCCGCCCACGCCGCGACAGCCATGCCGACAACAAGCAGTGTCAGCGCAACCAGAGCGCCTCGCGCACTGGCGGGAGTGTCGATTCGACGCCCGACGGCCTGGATCGCGAAGCCGGAACCGAGCGCGATCACCGCCATCGCGGCCGACAGAGCGACGGGATAGCCACCCCCGGGCTCGTCGGCCAGCGCATCGGCCATCAGTGACGGCAGCACCGCGTACGCGACGCTCGCGGCACCGAACACCCACGGGGCCAACGGCAGCACGACGAACAGGAACCGTCGATGGGAGGCGGACGGAATCCGTAGGTCGTCGAGCAGCTTCTTGTTCTTCGATGCCGCTGTGGCAGTGCGATTTTCGGGAACCGACAGCATGCCGACACCGGCGACGATGCAGATCAGCACGTGCACGCTGTAGGCGAGGTGCGTCGGCCAGGGTGCCCACTGCGCGAGCACACCGGCAACTCCGGCACCGAGGGCGAAGCCCGCGGTCAGCGACATCGCCGCACGGCGCGCTCCGGCACCGGGCTTGGCGGTGGCGTCGCGGCTCGAGAGTTCCTTGACCCAGCTGCCGCCCACGGCCATGCCGATTCCGAGCGCGATACCGCTGAGCACGCGACCACCGAAGAGCAGGTACGCGTTGTCCGGTCCGAGTGCGATCAGGATGGACCCGGCCGCGGCAATTGCTGTAGCGGGCAACATGATCGGGCGTCGACCGAGTCGGTCGGACAGCGGTCCGCAGATCAGCATCGCCGGAATGATGCCCAGAACGTAGGCGAACAGGAACGTATCGACCACCACGGCCGAGAACCCGTGGTCGAGCCGGTACATCACCAACAGCGGCGTGAACTCGTTGCCGCCCCAGGCGACAGCGAACATGCCCGCCGCCACCAGTAGCCAACGTCGCGCAGTCGTCTCGATGTCCCGATCGTTCGTGATCGTCTCGCTCATCGTGCTCCCCCTCTGTCCGGTCGCAGGCCGTGCACCCCGAGCATGTGTTGTTCGACGGCGCGCTCGAATCCGTCTGCGTCGCCCGCCTCGATCAGGTCGGCCAGCCGGCGATGGTCGTCGACGATGCGGGAGATCTGGCCTGGGTCACGCGTCACCGAGGCTGCGGTCATCCGGCGTTGACGCTCGCGAAGTCCGTCGTAGAACGCGTCGAGCAAGGGGTTGCCGCCCGCGCGGACGACGGTGCGATGGAAGTCGGCGTCGACGGCGCTGAACTCGGCGGCGGTACCGTCCACGGCCAGCTGCTCTTGTAGCTGCAGGTTCTCCCGCAGCGCGGACACCACGGATTCGCGGGCTGACGCGTCGTCGATGAATGCGCGAACGCTGCCTGCCTCGACGAGTCGACGCGCGTCGACGACGCTCTCGGCCTCACCCACCGCGATCGGCACCACCAGTGCCCCGCGCTTGGGGTAGAGCCGCATCCACCCCTCGACCTGCAGACGCAGAAACGCCTCGCGTACGGGCGTGCGACTGATCTCGAGCCGGGTGGCGATCTCACCCTCGCTGACGAGCTCACCGCCGGGCAGTTCCCCCGAGACGATGAGCTCCTTGACCGTCACATACGCCGTATCAGCGGCAGATTTCGTCTCGGACACAACATAGATACTAGATGCACCTCAACTGTGCACCAATTCGGGAGCCAAAAAAGTCCACTCAACGTGACATTGACTGCCGAAAAGGCCACCGAACGTCACATTGACTCCCCAGGGGCAGGGCGGTCAGGGCACCCAGTGTCTCGCGGCGATGTCGTCGATCAGCGGATCTCCGTCCTGCGCAGCATCAAGTGCTTCGAGGTCGTCGCGCAGTGCGTTCAGTCGCGGGTCGTCGCCCTCCGCTTGTTCGGCGGCCGTTCCTCCGTCGTCGGCGAGTTGGGCGAGCAGTTTCGCGCGCACGCGATCCTTCAGCGAGTCGCTCATTCGTCGTCACCCTTCTTGAAGACGCGGCGGGCCGTGGGGATGAGCGCGATGAGCACGCCCAGCAGCACGATGATCGAGAAGATTTCCAGCAGCATGTTTAACTCCTAGTGATGTCAGGTCGGGGCGATCGCGGTGCCCCACGGGGTGTTGCGCACCACGGTGAACACGGTGAGGACGGCGATCAGGACGATCACCGTCGGGCGGTTGAATCGCGGGAGTTCGAGCGGGTGTCCAGTCCAGCGAGCGCGCAGCCACAGCGCCCACACTGCGAGCGCGCCGACGGCAACCACGACCGCAACGACATTGCTCGACGCGGCCGCCGCGATGTCTCCGCGGGTGAGGTCACCGAGAGCCCGGGTCGTGCCGCATCCGGGGCACCACAATCCGGTCAGCGCGTGAAACGGGCAGGGAAGGTACGCCGAAGTGCGAGGGTCACGAACGTGCAGCAGCACTGCCCCACCGACAGCCGCAGCGGCAACACCGAGAGGTGCGGCGATGCTGCGCGATCGGGTGGGTGCTGTCATGCTTACCAGTCCATCACGGTTCCAGCGTCCGTCACGGTTCAACGACGATCGTCGCCGTCATGTCCGGATGCGGGGTGCAGTGGTAGGTGAAGGTCCCCGCGGTGTCGAAGGTGTGCGTGAACTGACCGGTCTCCATCAATTGACTCCGGAACGAGTTGTCGTCGGCGACCACGTTGTGAGCCATGCCACGGTCGGCGAACACCCAGGTGACGGTGTCCCCCACGGAGATCGTCAGTGACTTCGGCGAGTACATCCGATCGGCGACGGTCACCTGGTTCTCGGCAACCGGTTCGGCGGGCGCGGCCGGGGTGGTTGCGGTGGAGCAGGCAGTCAACATGATCATCGATGCCGCGAGCAGTCCGAAAGCCTTCATGCCTTCGACGGTACCGAAGGTCTTCACTCCCTCCGGCCGAGGATGTACTGGGCCGTCAGTGCAATCGATCGCTCCGAATCCCGGGACAGTTCCTGGAGCGCCGCGAGCGCTGCCGAGCCCGGAATGCTCGCCAACGCCTGCGTCACTCGCTGTCGCACCACGGCATCGTCGATGCCGTCCATCAACGCCACGACAATGGAGTCAGCGGATCCCAGCACGCTCAGGGCATCCGCGGCATCCACATCGTTTTTGCCGTCGTGCACCATCGCGATCAGTGTCGGAATGGCGTCGACGACGCCTCGAGTCGCCAGTTCCAGTGCAGCGACCCGCCGGACCTGCTCGTCGTCGTGGACCAGCGACTCGGTCAGTAGTTCGGTGGCATCGGGGTGAGGTATCTCGACGACGGTGTCCACGGCGCGGCGTCGTACCTCGGGGTCCGAAGAATTCATGCCCTCCTGCAGCGGCCCGATCGCGTCCCCACCCGACTGAGCGAGAGCCCACCGCAGTGCGCCGGCCACGTTGGTTGCGGGCTCACGCAGCACCGCCTCGGCCAGGGCGTCCGCCGGAATGGGCCGATCTCCGGCAGACGACAGCGCCGCCGTCTGCCGCTTCCCTGCACTGACAGACCCGAGATCACTCAGCAGCGCCACAGTGTCGAGTACGTCCTCCCAGTCCGCCGGCCGCAGGTCGCCGATGCGACGCAACCGCGTGAGCAACTCGGTATCCCGAGCGATGCGTTCCTCCGTTCGGGCGGCGAGCTCGTCGACCAGTCCCGAGGCCGCGAAGTTCGGGTCGTCGAGGGCTCGCCCGACGTCGTGCAGGGACAACCCGAGCGAACGCAGCGACTCGACGTGGAACAGGCGCCGCACATCGTCCGGCGAGTACTCGCGGTAACCGGTGCCGCTGCGAGACGTCGGTTGCACCACACCGAGCCTGTCGTAGTGCCGGAGCATGCGCGCACTGACGCCCGACCGCCGCGCCACCTCACCGATCAACATAGTTCCATCTCACCCCGCAGAGTCGTTCACACCAAGGGCATCGACACGTTTGGCCTCGAACACTGCGAATCCGGCGTCCGGGTCTCGGAGCAGCGCCTCGGTTGCTTGTGCATGGGCGCGAACGGCTGGATCCGTGCTCGACGCGGCCTCCCGCAGCATCTCCTCGATCACCGATCCGAGCGCAACGAGCGCGCGGCTGAGGCTCCGCTGGACGTCGTGCCCACCTCGGCCGAGTTGGGTGGACAGCTTTGTCGCCAATGCTGATTCACTTCCCGCCGGCACCAGAACCACCGCGGCTCGCCATGCGCTTCGGGCCACTTCGTCGTCCGGATCAATAAGCACGGAAGAGGTGACCGCCTCCCACGCCGACTCGTCCTTGGTTTTCGACAACGTGTGTAGCGCCTGACTGCGAGCCTGCGCGCCACCCCATCTCACCTCCTCGATCAACCGCGGAACCGTCGCCGACGCGGGAAGTCGAATCAACGCCCAGGTCAACATCTCCCGCACCTGAAAATCGGGTTCGACGGCGCACCGCTCCAGGAGTGCGTCGAGATGCCGCGGGTCCGGTGAAGTCCCGATGTCGAGTGCAGCCCGGAGGCGGACCGACGGTTTGCTGTGCTGGAGTGCTTCCTTCATGACGGTCAGCCAAGACCTTGTCACGATGTGAAGGTCAACCCCGAGTCAACACATCGGCGAGTGTTCGGTTCATCGTGTTCAGTGCGCGCACCGCACCCCGCAGCGGACCGGGCGCGTTGGTGGAGGTGAGCAACACATCCAATACCGTTGTCTCGGTGATCTTCTCCGGCGGCTCGACGTGATTTCCGGCAATGGCTGCCTCGACGTGACGCACAGTGTCGCGCACCAGAGCCGCAGCGTCGCGTAGCGCCTGGGCAGTCTCGGCCGTCGGAGCCGTTTCCGCCTCGGCGCGGGAGGCGAGCACGCCCGCGCGGGCCAGAGCGTGCGCCGATCGGCCGCTGACTGCCAGCACTCGTAGCAGTCGTTTCGCGCCTCGCCTGCTGCGGGTCGTCGGCCCGAGCACCAGCGGCTTTCCGGCCGACACGACGTCCTTCAACGCATTGTCGAGCGTGCGCGTCGACGCCACCAGGTCGGTCTCCTCGCCCGGAGCGATGACCGATTCCACGCTGGATTCGATCAACGTATCCAGCTGTTCGAGGTACGTATCGACCCTGTCCACCAATGTCTTTCGAGTACTTGTCGAGAAGATGAAGTAAGCGGAGACCATACCGACCACGCCGCCGACCGCGGTCTCGACGATCCGAAGCTCGAGCACTTCGATGCTGAACGTTCCCAGTAGCCCGTAGAGCATCGCGAGCAGAATGGTGACGAAGAACGACAGCAGCGCATACGCCACCGTCACCAGATAGAACGCGAAGAAGACACAGACGACGATCAGCACCAACTGCAGGGGTTGATTGTTGCCCACCAGTGCGGCGATCACCACCCCGGCGAGCACACCCGCGATGGTCCCGAGGACGCGTTGGCCAGCGCGCGTGAGGATTTCACCGCGCGTCGACGCCCCCGTGAACACCAGGAACGCCGTCAGTACGGCCCAGTACCAACGGTCGGGTGAGACCAGTTCACCCAGCACGGTCGCCGCACTGGTGGCGACGGCCACCTGGATGGCGGCCTTGGTGCTCGGATTGAGTCCGCTCGGCGTGTCCTTCGTCGCAGGTTCGGGGACGACTCGGGGACCCGCATCAACGGCAACCGCATTGGTGGTGATGTGATGAATAGCGATGTGCGCCTGCACAGCTCGTTGCGCCGAGACCGTGGCAATCCCCGCGGGGGTGGACGGGTCGGCGCGCTCGGCTGCTGTGGACGCCAACCGACGGGCTGCACGCAACTGCTCTGGCGACGGTGTGTTCTGCAGAACCGACCCGAGTGCCGTGGTCGCCTGCCCCAGCGCTGTCGGCCAGGGCTTCGCGGGATCCAGAGCCCACAGTGAGCTGACGAGCTGCTCGGTGGCGATCTGGGCGTCGAACACGCGGAGCGACAGATCTGTGCTCGTGACGCTGAGCAGTTGCCCGGCATCGTGTCGGTCGAGCCAGTCGTCGATCATCAGCGCCGTGTTGCCGAGTCGGTCGAGTCTGCGGCGCACCAGGTTCAGGTCGCGGCTCTCCCCTGCCGACGCCGCCTCGAGCACCGACACCGAGACCGCCCGCATGGCGAACAGCAATCGACGAACCTCCACGATCGGCCGATCGGGGAAGATGACCGCTCGCACGAACAGGGCAATCACCAAGCCGCCGAGTATTGCCGCGATGAGCATCGGCAGCTGCCCCGGCGTCGCGCGCAGGAACAGCGCGAAGAAGTACGAGATGAACGAGACCATGCCCAGCGCCGTGCCGCGCGGGCCGAAACGGCGCACCCACACGGCCGTGAACAGCACCGCGATGAATCCGACGTCGGCCACCTTGCCGAGTTCGGAGAGCAACGCCGCCAACGTCACTGCTGCCGAGGCCGGCAGCGCCATCAATGCGGTGGTGACCAGCCGACTGTGCTGGTCCTTGTCCTTCACCGCGGCCGATGCCTGCATCGCCACGACGGTTCCGAGCATCGCCACCGTCACCGGCTGCCCGATGGCGCGCGTGATCAGCACCAACGTCACCATCGCCAGCAGTACCGTCAGCGTCGTCGCCGAGGCGCCGCGCAGCCGTACCTGTCCCGGATCCGAGGCGTCGAGGATTCGGGCGAGGCGGTTCATTCCCTCGATTCTGCGCTACGGCTCAGCCCCGTGCCGCCCGGATCGCTGGGGCCGACGAATGCGGCAGCAATCGGCTCATGTCCGATGGCATGACCAGTTCGACGGTCGCGGATTCGTCCAGTCGGTACGGCTGCGTGGAGATGATGCCGGCGAGGTGTTTGCGCAGCCGCGACATCTCGGCCCGCACGGTGATGGCACGTCCGTCGTCGCCGAACAGATCGGCGGCCATCTGCGACGCGGTTCGCCCCTGCCGATGCGTGGCGAGAAGGTACAGAATTTCGGCGTGCCTGGGCGTCGGCTCGTGGGTCCACTCCCCCACCTCGCTGCGCACTTCGATGCGAGGTTTCTGCGAATTGCGCAGGTCGATGCGAATTCTCGTCGATCCGACATCGGCGACGCCGGAATCCATCGTGCTGGTGGGTCGGACGAGCCATCCACCGGGCAGCGGCTCGAAGTCGCACACGCCGAGGGTCGGCAGCCAGAAGCGTCCGGTCGCCAGATCCTCGGGCAACAGAATGCGATTACGCAGCGCTACCGATTCGACAGCCGCGACCCAACCGTTCGCGTCCACAGCGAGGGCCGGGGACTGAAGGCGCGCGAGCATCGGTGCGGCAACCGAGCGCAGTCGATCGAGGGTGCTCCGATGAAGTTCCCGCAGTTGCGATTCCGCCAACCGTGCGACGGCGTCGACGAGTGCGATGGTGGTGGGGTGGACAGTCTTGGCCGGGCCGCTGACATCGATGGCTCCCAGCACCTGACCGGTCCGAGGGTCCCGAATCGGCGCACCGGCACACGTCCACGAATGGTGGCTGCGCACATAGTGTTCGGCCGAGAAGATCTGCACCGCGCGCCGGGAGACCAGCGCGGTGCCGATGGCATTGGTGCCCACCGAGTCCTCGGCCCAGTTGGCGCCTTCCACGAAGCCGAGGTCGTCGGCGCGGTCCAGTACGGCGGTCGATCCGCTGCGCCACAGCACCCGGCCGTGCCGATCGGCGACGACGAGAATGTTGTCGCCGTCCTGCACCACCGATTCCAGGCCGCGGGCCAGATCGTCGAGGATGTCGAACAGCCCCGATTCCCGACGGCTCAGCTCGAGGTCGGAGACGTCCATCTGCGTCTCGGCGGGGTTGCCCAGTTCCGGGTCGATGCCCAGGGTCTGCAACCGCCGCCACGAGTCCCCGATGACCTCGCGGGGACGTGCGGGCGACTTGCCGCCGGTCATGGTCGCGTCGTACACGGCAGTGAGAATCTGCGCGTAGCGGCGCGGGTCTTCGCCGGCCGCCAGCGCAGGTTCAGGACCTGTCGACTGCGTCATCACAGTCAATTGTGCTCCAGCTCACAGATCGACATCAACGGGGGCTACCGATAGACCAGACCGCCGTCGATCAACGGAGCCTGGCCGGTCATGTAGTCCGAGTCGGGCCCGGCGAGATACGAGACGAACGCCGCGACATCCTCGGGGGTCTGCGCGCGACCGAGGGCGATGCCGCCGACGAATTTGTCGTAGGTCTCGCCTTCCGCTGCGCCCGTCAGCTCGGCGAAACGCTTGTCGATGGTGACCCACATATCGGTGCCCACCACGCCGGGGCAGTACGCGTTGACGGTGATCCCCTCGGCCGCGTATTCCTTCGCTGCAGCCTGGGTGAGGGCACGAACGGCGAATTTCGTTGCGCTGTATACCCCGAGCATGGCGAACCCGTCGTGACCGGCGATCGACGACGCGTTGATGATCTTGCCCTTCTGGCCGAGAGACCTGAATTTCGCTGCGGCAGCTTGGATTCCCCACAGCACACCGTCGACGTTGACGGCCCAGATCTTCTTCGTGTCCTCGGGTCGAACATCGTCGAGCGGCGCAACCTGCGCGATGCCCGCGTTGTTGACGATGACGTCGAACCCGCCGAGCGCCTCGTGCGTGTGCTCGACGGCGGCGAACACCTGATCGCGGTCGCTGACGTCGGCCACGAATGTCGTTGCTTTCGAGCCGGTTTCACGTACCTCATCGGCGACGCCGGCGATCTTGTCTTCGACCAGATCCACCAGGGCGATGTCGTGTCCGTCGTTCGCCAACCGCAGCGCGATGGCCCGGCCGATGCCCTGGCCCGCACCGGTCACCAGCACCGCGCTCATGACGCTGCCCCGGTGGAAGGGTCGACCAGAACCTTCATCTTGGTGCCCGCATGCAGCGCCTCGAAGCCGTCGTCGATGACTCCGTCGAGCGTGATCTTGTCCACCCAGCCCGTCGTGTCGTAGTGGCCCTGGCTCATCAGATCGATGACGGCCTCGTAGTCGGCGGAGGTGTAGCAGAGCGAGCCCTGGATGCGGGATTCGTTCATCACCAGCTTCTGCAGCGGTGTGGTCAGTGGCTTTTCGTAGATCGCGACGCTGACCAGTGGCTTTCGCGCACCGATGCATCCGAGCGCTGTCTCGACGGCCGGTTGAACGCCGGCCGCGTCGTAGATCGCATCGGCTCCGTTGCCGTCGGTGAGATCGGCGACGAAGGAGGGGACGTCGACAGCCGTCGGGTCCAGGGTCTTCGCACCCAGGGCTTCGATCGATGCTCGACGCGTCGGCGATGGTTCGACGACGTACACGTTCTCGACGCCCTTGCCGCGCAGCGCGAACCACAGTCCGATGCCGATAGGGCCGGCCCCGAACACCATCGCGGTGTCGTCGGGCTTCGGATCCCCGAGTGTCGCAGCGTGATAGGCGACCGACATCGGCTCGACGAGCGCACCGAGTTCGAGGGAGACGTTGTCGGGCAAGGCATGAATCATGTCGGTGGGCACCACGGTGTATTCGGCCATTCCGCCGTCGGACATCAGCCCGTGAAAGCCGATCTGCGCGCAGATGTTGTAGTTGCCCGCGCGGCACGGGCCGCAGTGCCCACAGCGGTAGAGCGGCTCGATGGCCACGCGGTCGCCCACGTTGATGCCGGTGACACCCTTGCCGAGTTCGGTGACCGTACCCGAGAACTCGTGGCCCAGCACCAGCGGCATCTCCTGACCGGTCAGCGGATGCGGCGAGGTGGGGATGAAGATGGGGCCGGCGTAGTACTCGTGCAGGTCGGTTCCGCAGATTCCGTTGAACCCGACTTGGATCTTGACCTGCCCTTCACCTGGATTCGGCTCGGGTACGTCGGTGATCTCCACCTTGTTGGGGCCGTAGTACACAGCTGCGCGCATCGCTTCACTCCTGATCGTCGGATGCACTCATGTCTATGTGACGCCGACCACTTCGGACAGGGTTGCAGCGCGTTGCAGTCACTGCCCTCGGAGTCGGGTGCATTCGACTGCGCTGAGCGCGGTCAGCTGCACCGGATTCGCACTGCAACCCCCTGCAACTCTCGACCACCCACCCCTGAAGGAGTGTGCTGGGTCACACAGAAGGTCCCGCACACCGCTAGGAGTTTTGATGACCCAGACCATCGAGCCGGTCGACATCGCCCGCACCCACACCCCGCAGGAACGGGTCGACGCCTGGCTATCGGAGTTCGAGCAGGCGCTGGTCGCGCGCGATATTCCTCGCGTTGCCGGCATGTTCGCCGTCAGCAGCTTCTGGCGCGATCTCGTCACCTTCACCTGGAATCTGAAGACGGTGGAGGGGCGCGACGGCGTGTCCGACATGCTCTCCGAGCGGCTCGACGACACCGATCCGACGGGTTTCCACACCACCGAGACTCCCGACGAGGCAGACGGCGTGGTGTCGGCGTGGATCGAGTTCGAGACCGCGACCAGCCGCGGCAAGGGTCATCTGCGCCTGACCGTCGACGCCGATACCGGCCAGGACGTCGCGTGGACGCTGCTGACCACGATGCAGGAGCTCAAGGGTTACGAGGAGCGTCAGGGCAGCTCGCGCATCAAGGGCGCGGTGCACGGCTCGAATGCCGATACCCAGAACTGGGCGGAGAAGAAGGAGATCGAGGAGAAGGAACTCGGCTACAGCGTGCAGCCGTACGCCCTCGTCGTCGGCGGCGGCCAGGGCGGTATCGCTCTCGGCGCTCGGTTCCGTCAGCTCGGTGTGCCTGCGATCGTCGTCGACCGTGCCGAGCGCCCCGGCGACCAGTGGCGCGGCCGCTACAAGTCCCTGTGTCTGCACGACCCGGTCTGGTACGACCACCTGCCGTACCTGCCGTTCCCGCCGAACTGGCCGGTGTTCGCGCCGAAGGACAAGATCGGCGACTGGCTCGAGATGTACACCAAGGTCATGGAGGTCCCCTACTGGACCAAGACCACTGCCAAGTCCGCTAGCTACGACGAGGTGGCGAAGGAGTGGACGGTCGTCGTGGACCGCGACGGTGAAGAAGTGATCCTGCGGCCCAAGCAGCTGGTGATGGCCACCGGAATGTCCGGCAAGAAGAACGTGCCGAACTTCCCCGGCATGGACGAATTCGAGGGCGAGCAGCACCATTCCAGCGAACACCCCGGTCCCGACGCGTATGTCGGCAAGCGGGTCGTGGTGGTGGGTTCCAACAACTCCGCGCACGACATCTGCAAGGCGCTGTACGAGACGGGTGTCGATGTGACGATGCTGCAGCGCTCGTCGACACACATCGTCAAATCCGATTCGCTCTGCGATATCGCGCTGGGTGATCTGTACTCCGAGCGGGCCGTCGAGTCCGGAATGACCACGGGCAAAGCCGATCTCACGTTCGCGTCCTTGCCCTACCGAATCATGCACGAGTTCCAGATCCCGGTGTATCAGCAGATCGCGGAGCAGGACAAGGACTTCTACGATCGGCTCGAGAAGGCCGGCTTCCAGCTCGATTTCGGCGACGACGGGTCCGGGCTGTTCATGAAGTACCTGCGCCGCGGCTCGGGCTACTACATCGATGTCGGCGCGTCCGAGCTGGTCGCGGACGGCAAGATCAAACTCGTTGCCGGGCAGGTGGATCGGATCAGCAAGACCGGCGTCGTGCTCGACGACGGCACCGAACTGCCTGCCGATCTGATCGTCTACGCCACCGGCTACGGCTCGATGAACGGCTGGGTGGCAGACCTCATCGATCAGGAGACCGCAGACAAGGTCGGCAAGTGCTGGGGCCTCGGCTCGGACACCACCAAGGATCCCGGTCCGTGGGAGGGCGAGCAGCGCAACATGTGGAAGCCGACGCAGCAGGAGAACTTCTGGTTCCACGGCGGCAATCTGCACCAGTCGCGGCACTATTCGCTCTACCTCGCACTGCAGATCAAGGCGCGCTACGAGGGCATCGACACCCCGGTCTACGGACTGCAGGAAGTACATCACCTTCGGTGATGCATGTGCGCGGTAACTCGTAGCCTGCTACGAGTTACCGCGCACATGGGCTATTCCGTAAGTTGCGCTCTGAGCAGGCAGAACTCGTTGCCTTCGGGGTCGGCGAGGACGTGCCATTGCTCGTCGCCCGTCTGGCCCACCGCGGCCGGGCGGGCACCGAGCGCGAGCAGCCGCTCGAGCTCGTCGTCCTGATCCCGGTCGGTGGGGTTGACGTCGATGTGCAGCCGACCTTTTCCCGTTCTCGGCTGCTCGTGCCTGCTCAGAATGATCGTGGGCTGCAGGCCACCGAACCCCGAGGCCGGCCCGATCTCGATCAGTTCCCCACCCTCACGATCGAGCTCGACGAATCCCAATACCTCGCACCAGAACTGCGCCAGCAGTTCCGGGCTACGGCACTCCAGGACGAGTTCACCGATGCGGCATGCCATGAGCTTCCCTACGTTCGGTCGTACAGATCGATTGCCTGAGCTTTCTTGATCAGCGCGTCCTCGGATCGCACCTGGGCCAGGTTGACGACGCGCGTCGGCAGCACCGAGGAGTACAGCCAGTCCGTGGCCACCCGCACTCGTGCAGACACCGTCGGCAACGCGTACAGGTGATAGCCGCGCGCGACGAACTTCGCGACGGGTCCGGTCAACGGAATGCCCAGAGGCTTTGCCACGCCGTCGAATCCGCCGAGATCGGCGACGAGCCCCAGATCCGTGTGCTTGTACGGACGCGCCTGCCCGACACCGAGGGACGCCGCGACGTTCCGGGCGACGGCCACACCTTGGCGCTGGGCGTGCTGCGCCGTCGGCGGCGTTGGCTTCGACGGGTCGGCGGCGAGGTCGGGGACTGCCGCCGCGTCGCCGATCGCCCAAACATCTTCTACGCCGGGGACGGTCATGTCCGCGCCCACCACCAGGCGTCCGCCCGCTGTGGGCAGACCCAGCCGTGCGATGAGCGGGCTCGCGGCGACGCCTGCTCCCCAGACGAGCGTCCGGGACGGGATCACCTCGTCGTCGGTGAGCGTCACCGACGTTGCGGTGGCCGATGCCACCGACACCCCCAGCCGGACGTCGACACCTCGCTCGGCGAGCACGGCAAGCGCTTCCTTGCCCAGTCGCGCGCCGAGCTCCGGCAGCACCGCGTCGGCCACGTCGACGAGCACCCAGCGCACCTCGTCCGGGTCGACGCTCGCCCAACGGGACGCAATGCCTTTGACCCAATTCTGCATCTGCGCAACGAATTCGGTGCCCGTGTAACCGGCCCCCACGGCCACCACCGTCAGCCGCTCGGCTCGTTCGCTCCGGCCTTCCGGGGTGTCGGGCAGAGCATCGGCTGCGTCGAGTTGCGCGAGCACATGGTTGCGGATGTAGACGGCTTCACTCAGCGTCTTTAGCCCGTACGCATGCTCGTCGACGCCGGGGATGTCGAACTGCTTGGTCACCGACCCGGGCGCGAGTATCAGCTTGTCCCACTCGAGCGTCGAGTCGCCGTCGGGTCCGATCACCGTCAGCTCGCGCGCGTCGAAATCGACGGTCGTGACGTGACCGAGCACCAACTTGACGCGCGGCAGCGCTTGACGGGTCGAGACGGCGATGTCCCGCGGATCGAGAACGCCGGTGGCGACCTCGGGTAGCAGCGGACTGTAGAGCAGGTAGTCGGTGGGGGCCACCAACGTCAGCACGGCGCGATCTGGCCCCAGCAGCTTCGTCAGCCGCTGCAAGGCGTTGAATCCGCCGAAGCCCCCACCGACCACCACGACGCGAGCAGGCCGCGCGGGGACCGGAGAACTCGTACCGAAACCAGGAAGGAATCTGCGCATATCCGAGATTAACCCGCCGGTGAGCCACCCCGCAGACGACGTTCGGAGGTTGCCGAGAGAACGTCAGCGAACCCCGTCCCACACCGCGCGGGTTGCCGGCCTCGGGTCGAGGGAGACGCCCGGCTCGTTGCCGAACATCATCACGGCCCGGTCGGTGCCGTACGGGTCCCAGCCCGGAGAGCCGTCGCGCACGAAATCGACCCAGGCACGGTGCATCTGGTCGGCCACCTGCTGCGGCGGATTCGGGCCCGTGATGCGGGCGGTCTCGGGCTTGTGCAGCATGTCGAACACGAACGAAATCTCCAGTGCATGGCAGGCTCCGAGTGCGCCTTCGAACAGCGATGAGCGCCAAGTGAACTCGTAGACGAATGCATTTCCGGAACGGGCCTCGACCAGGCGTGTGGCCGGGATGCGGAAGAACCAGTCGGTCATGACGGCGATCATCAGCTCGCCGGCCGAGGCCTCGGGCAGCTGCTCGCGGTACCGGTCCAGCGCCGAGGGGTCGGCTCGGTACCCGGCGAGAACCATCTTCACGTAGTCCTCGGTGATGTGAGGGACCAGGCCGGCAGGCACGATGAAGAACGCGTGCTCCTCACTGGTGGTTCCGATCAACACGTCCACCTGTGCGCCCGCGCCGTCTCTGATCCGCGAAATAGGCAGCGCCGGAACGACATCCCCGTCTATGTACGGCTCGAAGGCCATGACGTTCAAGGCCAGCTCACCCCACGCCCCGGTCGGGGCCTCGGCGGTGATCCGATCGGACAGTTCACGTTGAGCGTCGACCAACGCGTCCACCGACACCGAAGCAAATCCGTCGACCGTTGCCTCCACACCGAGCGCGGACGCCAATGCTGCGGAGACCTTGCCTGCGGTCTCGGCGGCAATGACATGGTGCCCGGCTCCGCTCTGCAGAATTGCCCGCTGGAAGAGTCCCTCGGCACGGGGCATCGACATCAAGGTGCCGACGCTCATCGCGCCCGCGGATTCACCGGCGATGGTCACCTGCGCCGGGTCACCGCCGTAGGCAGCGATGTGGTCGCGGACCCATTCGAGAGCCGCGACCTGGTCCAGCATTCCGCGGTTGGCCGGGGCACCGTCGATCAGTGCGAAGCCGTCGACTCCGAGTCGGTAGTTGATCACCGCGGCCACGACGCCGTCCCGGGCGAACGCGGAACCGTCGTACGTGGGAATCGCGTTGCTGCCGTTGACGAATGCGCCGCCGTGGATCCAGACGAACACCGGTGCCGAGCCGCCGACATCGGGGGTGAAGACGTTGACGTTCAGGCAGTCCTCGCCCGGCACCACCGGCTCGCTGAGGATCTCGCTGGTCGGCGGCCGGTAGCCCACCTTGGGAACGGTGGCCCCGAGCTCGAGCGCGTCGCGCACTCCGTCCCAGGTGGGCGGCCGCGACGGTGCCTGGAATCGACGGGGGCCGAACGGGGCCTCGGCATACGGCACCCCGAGGAACGAGGAGACGCCGGCGTCGGTCCGAGGCGAACAGGGTAATAAGGACGTATGGACATGATCACCGTCGATACACCTCAGGGCCAGGTTCGCGGTCGG
>NZ_NOZF01000050.1:0-50293 GCF_002258565.1 Rhodococcus sp. 05-2254-6 | reverse complement strand
CAGGTGGGCGGCCGCGACGGTGCCTGGAATCGACGGGGGCCGAACGGGGCCTCGGCATACGGCACCCCGAGGAACGAGGAGACGCCGGCGTCGGTCCGACCGCGAACCTGGCCCTGAGGTGTATCGACGGTGATCATGTCCATACGTCCTTATTACCCTGTTCGCCTCGGACCGACGCCGGCAGGCGGTCAGACCAGACGTGCTTCCGGCGAGCCCGTCTTCCCCGCGTCACGCTCGACCGAATCGCCGAGCGCATCGTCGATCTTCGCGAGCACGTCGCCGTCGAGGGTGACCTCGGAGGCCTTGATGTTCTCGGCGATCTGCTCGGGGCGGGAGGCACCGACGAGTGCGGCGGCGATGTTGTCGTTGGCCAGCACCCACGCAACAGCCAACTGCGCCATGGTGATTCCCAGATCGTCGGCGATCGGCTTGAGCTGCTGCACGCGGGTCAGCGTCTGGTCGTCGAGGTAGCGCGCGATCATCTTGTCGCCGCCCTTGTCGTCCTTGGCGCGCGAGCCGTCGGGCAGAGCTTGGCCGGGGAGGTACTTGCCGGTGAGCACTCCCTGGGCGATGGGCGACCAGACGATCTGCGAGATACCCAGTTCCTTCGACGTCGGGATCACCTGATCCTCGATGACGCGCCACAGGGCCGAGTACTGCGGCTGGTTCGAGATGATCGAGAAGCCGTTCTGACGGGCGAGTTCCTGCCCGGCACGCAGTTGATCGGCGGTCCACTCGGAGACGCCGATGTACAGCGCCTTGCCCTGGCGGACGACGTCACCGAACGCGGCGATGGTCTCTTCGAGTGGAGTCTCGACGTCGTAGCGATGGGCCTGGTAGAGGTCGACGTAGTCCGTGCCGAGCCGACGCAGCGACGCGTCGATGCCTTCGAGGATGTGCTTGCGCGAGAGTCCGGTGTCGTTGGGGCCCTTGGGTCCGACCGGGAAGTAGACCTTGGTGAAGATCTCCAGCGATTCCCGACGCTCGCCTTTCAGCGCGTCACCCAGCACCGTCTCGGCTGCTCCGTTGGCGTAGACGTCGGCCGTGTCGAACGTGGTGATGCCGGCATCGAGGGCCGCGCGTACGCACTGGGTGGCGATGTCGTTCTCCACCTGCGATCCATGGGTCAACCAGTTGCCGTAGGTGATCTCCGAAATCTTCAGTCCGCTGTTTCCGAGGTATCTGTAAGCCATGAAGAAAACGGTACTCCGGTGACTTCGCGGTTCGCTGCTGGTCTACTCGGGTATGACACTTGCGTACACAATCTGTCGTTCTCGCTCGACGGTTTCGCCGCCGGTCCCGATCAGAGCCCGGACAACCCCTGGGCGTCGGCGGCATGGCGCTGCACCAGTGGGTGTTCGCCGATCACTCCGACACCGAACACCCCGGTGCCGATCAGCGGATGCTCGACCTCGGTACCGAGAACATCGGCGCAACCATCATGGGCCGCAACATGTTCGGTCCGGTTCGCGACGAGTGGCCCAACTACGACTGGCGCGGCTGGTGGGGAGAGGAGCCGCCGTACCATCACCCGGTGTTCGTACTGACCCATCACCCGCGGCCACCTCTGGAGGTGGTCGGCACCACGTTCCACTTCACCGACGACCCCATCGAGGCCGTGCTCGATCGCGCCCACGAGGCGGCGTCGGGCAAAGACGTGCGCCTCGGCGGCGGGGCATCGACGGTTCGGCAGTATCTGAAGGCAGGGCTCGTCGATCACCTCCATCTTGCGGTCTCGCCGGTGATTCTCGGAGCGGAAGAACCGATCTACGACGGTTGGGATCCGGCAGCGTTCGAGCGGACGGAGACGGTGGGATCGGATCAGGTGCTACACGTCGTCTACAGCAGAGTCCGGTAGCGGTTCAGAGCCCACATCCCGAGACCTGCGAGCACGACGGCGACACATGCACCGCCCGTCGAGAGCCAGAGTTCGACGCGGGGCCAGGACGTGTCCGTCAGTGCAGAGGTCAACGGCGTGTACGACGTCCATCCGTAGGTGACGACCATCGGCACCGTGATCGCCGCCGGGATTGCGAGGCCGAGGGTCGACGGCGTCGGTGCGGCCGGTGTGCACGCCACGTACAGGTACGCTGCGGCGGCCGGAAAGACGATCAGGGTCGCGACGTAGTGAACGTTGTCCAGCGGCGGCTGCTCGAACAGTGCCGTCACGCAGACCACCGCCAGAACTGCGACGCCGATCAACGGACGCCCCCAACGCAATCCGAGCGCGGCACCGGCGGCCACCGCGATTGCGGTGACAGCTACCAGTCCCAGTGTCCAGGCCCGGGCCGAGACACTGATACCCACCCCGGCCGTGGTGGTCGAGGTGAGCAACACCGCCGTTCCGGCGAGAACCATGACGCCGCCGCGGCCCGGTAGCAGGCCGGCCGCCGCGAACAACACGGGTACGACGAAGAGTCCGTAGTACCAGCGGCCGCCGAACCCGTACAGGCTCTGGAACATGCTGAACACGAACACCATATTGAGCAGCAGCCCACCGATCGCCACCAGCAGTATTGCCGCGACTGTGCGGATGTCGCGATCGGTGGCCGGGCTTTCGCCCTGTTCGGCGCGCGCTGCCCACGCCGCAGCCACCATCACGAGCACACAGAGCACCGGCACGACCACCGGTGTGCCTATGTCGGATTCGGTGAGGTAGTCGGCGTAGCGCCGGGGAATTGCGCTGTGCTGTAACGCCTCTACTGCACCCACACTGAGCAGCCCTAGCAGAAACGATGCCGTCAGCAGCGCCTGCCGAACCCGCGTGCCGTTCGCCTGCACTGCACTGCATCCCAACAGGACTCCGCCTGCCATCACCTCGGCGAAATCGGACGAGAACAGCATTGCCGATCCCCCGATGACAACTGCAGCGGCGATGGACAGTCCGGCCAGAACGCTGCGACGACGAACGACCATCGCCGTACCCGACGCAAGGATCAGCGCGACCGCGACTCCCCCACCGCCGCTGGAGAGCAGCAGCCCGCCGACGCTGGTGTCGCCGAGGATGTCGATGCCGTCCGATTGCATCGACAACCCGGCCAGCAATCCGGTCAGCAGTACCCCGAGCGTAACCATGCCCGAATTATGCACTGCCGCCGCGATAGTCCCTGGATGCCCTAAGGATCTTCTCCAGGGTTGCCGCAAAGGCCTGCAGCTCGCCCTCTCCCACAGCGGCTCCCACGGCATCGGACCATGCATGTTGCGCATCCCGCAGCTCGGCAACGGTGTCGCGGCCCTTGGCGGTGGGTTCCAACAGCTTCGCGCGCTTGTGGTTCGGGTTGTCGACGTACACGGCCCACCCTTTGTCCACCAACAGATTTGCGGTGCGTTGCACACTCTGACGCGCTAACCCCAGCCCGACGCGTCGCGCGATGTCGGCTACCGAGAGCGGCTCGTCCAAGGTGGCTCCGAGAACCTGCCACCACGCCGGAGTCAGACCCGTCGGCTCGGTGATGTCCTGTGCGGCGGCGAGGAATTCACCGTTGAGCTCGAAGACGGGCAGAACCAGCGCAGTCAGCGCATCTCCCTCGGGAGTGCGCTGCTTCATGCGCCGGCCAGCTGGTCGTAGTACTTGCGTTCCCCCGTCGTGTAGAGGCCGTACCAGGCGTCGACCACAGGTTGCGGAAACACGTTCAACCGCTCGAACACGAGCTTCGCGAATTCCAACGGGCTCACGCCGCCTGCGGTGATCACGGTGCCGTCGGACACTGCCTTCTCGTCGCGGTAGTACTCCGAACCATGGTATTCGGTTGCCTGCGTGAGGAACTCGGCGGCATTGGAGGTATGTGGCCGGTCGTCGAGCAGTCCGGTTCGGGCCAAACCCAACGTTGCGCCGCAGATCGCCGCGACCGGCGTTCCCGCCGCAACGAGTTCGACTGCGAGCCTCAGCACCGCGTCGTGACCGGAGTCCCAACTGGGCGCGCCGGGCAGAATCAACGCATCGAGAGTGGGAAGGTCTGCCACCGCGACATCGGGAGTGATTCGCAGACCTCCCATCGTCGTGACGACGTCTTCTGTCTCGGATGCAACGATCAGCCGATTGGCGTCGGGGTCTTGTTCACGAGCCATGGCCAACCCGGCGGTGAGGTATCCGTACTCCCAGTCGGCCATGGTGTCGGTGGCGTACAGAGCGATCGTTGTCATCTCGAACCTCCAGAATTTCGACAGTGTGCTGTCATTTTGCGCACATGACAGCACGCTGTCAATACACCACTGCCCGATCGGGCAGGTTCCGTCGAAACGTGCGTCGAGCGGAGCAGTCGGCGATACCGTCGTATGACGACCATGCGCCGGCCGACGGAGGTGCGCGAGATGCCCAGCGGTGCCGAGAAGCTCCGAGATTCCATTGCCAAGTCCTGGCAACGGTCGGCGCAGAGCGGTCTCGCACCGGCGGACACCCTGGAGCAGGCGAGCCTGCGTGACGTCGACCGTCGTAGCCGCCTCCTCGCCGCGGCAAATCCCATCCTCGATCGGATGGAGAGCGTGCTCCACGGCTCCGGGTACTGCGTCCTGCTCGCGGACCGTGACGCCCGGCTGGTCGATCTCCGTTTCGGAACCCATTCGCTACGAGATGCGGTGTCCTCCATGGGCGCGGTCGTCGGCCGCTCGTTCACCGAACAGGCGTCGGGCACCAATTCGATCTCGACAAGCTTCGAGATGCGCGCCCCGTGCGCTGTGCACGCCGAGGAGCACTACATCGAGTCGATGAAAACCTTCGGCTGCTACGGCCACCCCCTCATCCACCCCGTCACCCGCCGCATCGAGGGCGTCCTCGACATCACCTTCCTGGCCTCCGACGACAACCCGCTGCTCCAACCGATGCTCGTCCATGCCGCACAGGACATCCAGGGCAGGCTCCTCGAAGAGACGCGTTCGGGCGAACAACGACTCTTCCAGGCTTTTCAGTACGCATCCTCACAGCGCCGCGGTGCACCCGTCATCGCGATAGCCGACGAAATCCTGCTCGAAAACACCAGCGCTGCAACAATAGTGGACACAGTCGATCACTCCGCACTACGTTCGCTCACCGACGATGCGGTCCGGCGCAGCGGCGTCGTACAGGATGTGATTCTCAATTCCGGACTGCATGCAACCGTGCGCTGGGAACGTCCGGTGTCGGCCGCGGGCATCGTCATCGAGATCGATCCGCACGACACCGTGCGTACACCACCACCGGCACCGAAGACGCGAAAGCCGTTGTGCGTCAACGGTGAACCCGGCACCGGAAAATCCACCACTCTGGCCCGATGGACAGCAACGACGTCACCACGCTGGTTCGACGCGTCGGATCTGGTGACGACGACTGCGGCCGAGTGGTTGGCAGGCGTCGAGCATCAGATCCGGGCGGCACACGATGTCGTGGTCGAGAACGTGCATTTCCTCACCGGCCCGGTGGCGAGCCGGCTGCATTCGATTCTGTCGTCCGCTCCCGGGTGGTACGCGCTGTCGAGTTCGGCCACCGACTCGGCCGAACTCGAACATCGCCAACTTCTGTCCCTGTGCGCCGAGACCATCGAGTTGGCCCCGTTGCGCTCTCGCCGACACGAGATTCCGGACCTGGTCCGCGCCATCATGGCCGAGCTCGAGTCCCGCGCGCACTTCACCCCGGCAGCGTTGTCGGCGTTGATCGACTACGACTGGCCGGGCAACATCGGCGAACTCCGAGCCGAGGTCACCGAGGCCGCGTCGCGCAGATCCGTCGGAGATATCACCGAACGGGAACTGGTCCGGCCGCGCAAGAAAGCGTCGACCACACGGATGAGCACCCTCGACACCGCGATGCGCGACGCCATCGTGCACGAGTTGGCGCGGCAGGGCGGGAACAAACGCACGACGGCGGAGAGCCTGGGAATCAGTCGAACCACGCTGTACAAGCGGATGCGCGAGTTCGGCATCCTCGGCTGAGGTTGTCCACTTTCTGAACACTCTCCACCCGTGATCGGGGTCACAATTCCATGCATGGATGCGCGCCCGGCATTACGAGAGCAGCGGCACCGTCGGACACGCCACATCCATCGACCGCTGAATCGACGTCAGGAGAATCTCCGTGAAGACCAAAGCAGCAGTACTGTTCGAGCCACACAAGCCGTTCGAGATCATCGAACTGGACATGGACGGCCCCGGCCCCGGTGAAGTCCTGATCAAGTACGTGGCCGCAGGGCTGTGCCATTCGGATCTACATCTGCTCGACGGTGACCTGCCACCGCGCTTCCCCATCGTCGGCGGCCACGAGGGGTCCGGCATCATCGAAGAAGTCGGTCCCGGCGTCACCAAGGTCAAGCCCGGCGACCATGTCGTCTGCTCCTTCATCCCGAACTGCGGCACCTGCCGCTACTGCTCCACCGGCCGACAGAACCTGTGCGACATGGGCGCAACGATCCTCGAGGGCTGCATGCCCGACGGCACGTTCCGTCGCCGCGACAGCAAGGGCACCGAATTCGGAGCGATGTGCATGCTCGGCACCTTCTCCGAACGCGCCACCATCTCGCAGCACTCCGTCGTCAAGATCGACGACTGGTTGCCCTTGGAGACAGCAGTTCTCGTGGGCTGCGGCGTTCCGTCCGGCTGGGGTACCGCCGTTTACGCGGGCGGTGTACGCGCAGGTGACTCCGTGATCATCTACGGCATCGGCGGCCTCGGCATCAATGCCGTTCAGGGAGCGGTGCATTCGGGCGCGAAGCATGTCCTCGTCGTCGATCCGCTCGAGTTCAAGCGTAACCAGGCGCTGAAGTTCGGGGCGACTCACGCGTTCGCGGACTACGCGTCGGCGCAGGAGAAGTTGACCGAACTCACGTGGGGTCAGGGAGCGGACCAGGCTCTGATTCTGGTCGGAACCGTCGACGAGGAGGTCGTGCAAGCCGCAACCTCGGCCATCGGCAAGGGCGGCACCGTCGTCATCACCGGGCTCGCCGATCCCGAGAAGCTGACTGTGCACGTGTCCGGCACGGATCTGACGTTGAATCAGAAGACGATCAAGGGCACGCTCTTCGGGTCCGCGAATCCGCAGTACGACATCGTGCGCCTGCTACGCCTCTACGACGCCGGGCAACTCAAGCTCGACGAACTCATCACCTCGACCTACTCCTTGGAGCAGGTCAACGAGGGCTACCAGGACCTACGCGACGGCAAGAACATGCGCGGGGTGATTCACTTCTGAAACACGCTGCGGCAGTGGTGCGGTCGAGTGCGCTGGGTGGCACTCGACCGCACCGCTGTGAGCATCCGAATGCACGAACGATGGTGGTCATCTCCAGTCGATCGGCAACACTCGCGTTGCCCGAGCACGCGGGTCCACCTCGTCCAGATAGATCCGGCATGCTGCGTGATAGCGCTGGTCGAAGGCGCGACCTGCCGCCTCCGTGCCACCGAGCGCCTCCGCATCCCTGGCGATACCGCGAGCCCGTGCGACGTCCATGGGGGTATCGACGAAGACTGTGTAGTCCCAGTACTCGGGCAGCGGCGGCCGATGCAAGAACGTTCCGTCCACCACGACGATCGCGCCGGCCGGCACCGGCTCGAGCGGATCGTCCACCGGCTCATCCGTCGCCAGATCGATGACCCGACGCCGAATGGCCCCGCTTCCGTTCGGCCCCAACGGGATCAGCACGTGTGCCGCAAACGCGTCGAAGTCGTACGCGTCCCGGTAGTAGCCGAGAGCCGACGCCCGACCCTGCCGATACCGGTGGGCGCGCCGATGATGAAAGCCGTCCATCGTCACGTGCACGGACGGACGCCCCTGTGCCGCAACAGCATCGACCAGCCATCGCGCGCAGGTGGATTTGCCCGAAGCCGTCACCCCGTCGATCGCCACCCGTAGCGGGTGTCCCGGGGCCCGGGAGAGCACATCCTGCACCAGGTCATCACCGACGCTCATGGCTCGAGGGTAGGCGATCAACTTAGTCAACCAAGTGGTTGACTACGTCGAGCGGGCGGCTTACCCTCAGGAACAACGCACAGCGAGGAACCCCATGGACGATCGAACAGAGCAGCTCAACAGGACGTTCGCGGCATTGGCCGATCCCACTCGACGTGACATGGTTGCCCGGCTGGCCAGCGGTGACGCGAATGTCAGCGAACTGGCCGAGCCGTACGAGATGAGCCTGCAAGCGGTCTCGAAACACGTGAAGGTGCTCGAGGAGGCCGGATTGGTCACGCGCAGCAGGGATGCCCAGCGTCGTCCGGTGCATCTCGATGCCGAGGTGTTCGGCCTGTTGACGAAATGGATCGAGCGTTATCGCCAGGAAGCAGAACAGCGGTACCGACGCCTCGACGCCCTGCTGGACAGCATCGCAGACGACGAGACCACCGAGTCGAAAGAAGTGTCATGACTGCAAACGAAACCGAAATCGTTGCGGACGAGAAAGTCCCCACGATCGAGATCGTCCGAGAGTTCGACGCGACGCCGGAGCAGGTGTTTCGCGCTCACATCGACCCCGAGCTGTATCGGCGGTGGGTGGGGCCGCGATCGTTGACGACCCGAATCCTGAAGTGGGAGGGGCACACCGGAGGCGCTTGGGCCTTCGCCAACGACCGGGACGGTGAAGAGATCGCTGCCTTCTTCGGCAGCTTTCACGAGGTGCGTGCGAGCGAGCGAATCGTGTGGACCTTCACCTGGAAGGGTGCACCCGATTCGGTCGCGCTCGAAACGCTCACTTTCGAGAGCCGAGGCGATGGCGGTACACGTCTGAAGGTATTGAGTGTGATGTCGGACTTCGCGACGCGCGACGGCATGCTGTCCAGTGGCATGGACGTCGGCGTGAAGGAGGGCTACGACAAGCTGGACGAACTGCTCGGGCACAGGACCGGCCCGGCCCAGCAACACCTGCAGGACGCGGCCATGTTCACTGCGCTGGTGGAGTCCGCATCACCGGCGGACTGGTCTCGGCCGAGCCCGGTATCGGGTTGGGCTGCAATCGATGTGGTGCGGCACCTGGTCGAGTGGTCCCGCGGCTTTCTCGCCGGCGGGGCCGGTATCGAACTACCGGCACTGGACGTCGGAGCCGACCCGGCCGCAGCCTGGACCCAGCACGTCGCCGATATCCAAGCAATTCTCGACGACCCCGCCGGCCGGGTGCTGAGCAACCCGCACACCGGAGACATGCCGGTGGACGAGGCAATCGACATGTTCTACACCGCCGACGTCTGGATGCACTCCTGGGACCTGGCGAAAGCCATTGGCCGAGAGCCTGATCTGGGCCGAGAACGCTGCGCTGCAGCGCTCGAGGCCATGCGACCGATGGAGCAGGTGCTACGGGACAGCGGGCAGTACGGCCCCGCCGCCCCCGTTGCCGACGACGCTTCCTCGCAGGACAAGCTGATGGCCTTCATCGGCCGCGACCCGGCCTGGCAGCCGGGTCGATAACCTCCGTTCAGAGGTACTTCTTCAGCTCCATTTTCGCGATCGACATCTTGTGCACCTCGTCGGGACCGTCCGCGAGCCGCAGCGTGCGAATGTGCGCGTACATCATGGCCAGCGGGAAGTCGTTGGACACTCCGCCTCCGCCGTGGACCTGGATCGCCCGGTCGATGATTTTCAGCGCCATCTCCGGTGCCGCAACCTTGATCGCTGCGATCTCCGTGCGCGCTTCCTTGTTCCCGACGGTGTCCATCAGGTACGCCGCCTTGAACGTGAGCAACCTGGTCTTCTCGATCTCGATGCGCGCCTCGGCGATCCAGTCCTGAATGTTCGAGCGCATCGCCACCGGCTTGCCGAACGTCACTCGGGATACCGCACGGCGACAGAGCAATTCGAGTGCGCGTTCTGCCACGCCGATGGTGCGCATCGCGTGGTGGATACGACCAGGTCCCAAGCGAGCCTGGCTGATGGCGAATCCCTCGCCGGGCCCCTTCAGCACGTCCTTCGCCGGTACCCGTACATTCTCGAAGAGCACCTCGGCGTGACCTTCGCGGTCGATGTAGCCGAACACCGGCAGATTGCGCAGGACGGTGACTCCGGGTGCGTCGATGGGCACCACGAGCATCGACTGCTGACGGTGCGTGGCCGCCTCGGGATCGGTCTTGCCCATGACGATGAGAACCTTGCAGTTCTTGTGCATCGCATTGGACGTCCACCACTTGCGCCCGTTGAGGATGAAGTCGTCGCCGTCGCGATCCATCTTCATGGCGATGTTGGTGGCGTCGGAGCTGGCGACATCGGGTTCGGTCATCGCAAAGGCAGAGCGAATGGTGCCGTCCAGCAACGGCTTCAGGTACTTCTCCTTGTGCTCGTCGGTGCCGAAGAGCGTGAACACCTCCATGTTGCCGGTGTCCGGTGCGTTGCAGTTGCATGCCTCGGGCGCGAGCAGGCTGCGTCCCATGATCTCGGCCAACGGTGCGTATTCGAGGTTGGTCAGACCGGGGCCCCACTCGGGATGCGGGTGGAACAGATTCCACAGTCCGCGCGAGCGCGCTTCCTTCTTCAGATCCTCGATGATCGGCGGTTGGAAGTGCGGGTCACCGGATTCGAGCATCTGCTGCTCGTACACTGCCTCGGCCGGGTAGATGTGAGAGTCCATGAACTCCAACAGATCCGACTCGTACTTCTTCGCACGGTCGGAGGTCTCGAAAAATGCCACGGTGGGCCCCTATCGGTTGTTGTCGAGCAAGCTGTCCTGGTAGCGACGCATGCCGCGCAACCACCGGTCGTAGTCGGCACCCTTGTTGCGGTACATGTCCAGCACGTTCTCGTGCGGCAGGATCAGGAACTGCTCGCGGTCCATTGCGTCGAGCACCACGTCGGCGACATCGAGCGGTTCGAGTACGGCACCGGCACTGAGAACCGCGGCAGTTGCGGCCGCTCCCAACGCATCTCCGGATTCGCGTCCCTCGTACAGCAGTTTGGTGTTGACACCCATCGGGCACAGGCAGCTGACGCGGATACCGCGGTTGCCGTAGGTGACGTTCATCCACTCGGCGAATCCGACCGCGGCGTGCTTGGTGGTCGCGTATGTCGCCGAGCCGATCTGGGTGAGCAAGCCGGCCGCCGAGGCGGTGCTGACGAAATAGCCTTCACCGCGCTCGAGCCAACCCGGCACCAACAGCTGCGCGGCGCGAATGTGTGCGCGGACGTTGACATCGAACGAGAGGTCCCAGTCCTTGTCGGTGGCGTCCAGTCCGGGTGCGCCGCTGATTCCTGCGTTGGCGAAGTAGAGATCGACAGGTCCGAACGAGTCCTCGGCCAGTGCGATCAGCCGTTGGATGTCCTCGGTGTTCGACGCGTCCGCCGCGGTGGCGACGGCCGTCCCCGGCCGGTCGCGTTCGATGGCGTCGGCCACGGATCGGGCCGTGGTTTCGTCGAGATCGGAGACGACGACGCGTGCGCCGTGCTCGGAGAGTCGAGCGGCGATGGCCCCGCCGATTCCGCCACCACCGCCGGTGACGATGCCAACTTTGCCTTCTACCTTCATGCCCCAGGTATAGTTGAAGTCGGATTCAAGTTCAACCCTGGTTGCATGAAGATGCTGGTCAGAGCGCGGAATCTAGGCCCGAGGACGCGTCGGATCGGTGATCCACCCCGACCACGAGCCCGGATACAACGCAGCATCGAAGCCCGCCAACTCGAGCGCCAGAATCTGATGGGCGGCGGTCACGCCGGATCCGCAGTAGACGGCGACGGCCTTTCCCTCGGGCACAAGTCCACCGAATGTGCCATTGAGTACCCCGGGGTCCAGAAACTTGCCGTCCGAATCGACGTTGTCTGTGGTCGGTCGATTGATTGCGCCGGGGATATGTCCGGCCACCGGATCCACCGGCTCCACCTCGCCGCGGAATCGCTCGGGTGCTCGGGCGTCGAGCAGGACGTTGCTCTGGGCGAACTCGAGTACATCGCCGACGTCGAGGACTCGTGCCAGGGACGGCCGGGCGCTGAAAGATCCGGCTGCGACGATCGACGGCTCGGTGCCGGTGGCAAACCCTTCGGCCACCCACTGAGCCAGACCGCCGTCGAGGACTCGCACGTCTGCATGGCCGTAGTAGCGCAACAGCCACCATGCGCGCGCCGCGGCAGTTGCGGGTCCTGCGTCGTAGACCACCACGGAGGAATCGTCACTCACCCCGGCGCTACGCATCGCTGCGACGAAGGTCTCCTCGTCGGGCAATGGGTGGCGGCCGCCTGAACCCGGGACCCCGGCAAGCTCTGCATCGAGGTCCACGAACTGCGCGTTCGGGATGTGGCCGGCCTCGTAACCTGCTCTGTCGCTGCCGGTCTGGAGCGCCCAACGAACGTCGAGGACGACCGGCGCCCGTCCCATCTCGAAGAGGTCGTGCAGTTCGGCGGCAGAAATCAGCGGCGAAGGGCTCATAAGGCTCCGACGCTAACAGCCCTGCGCCGGGAATAGCTCGGGTTGCATGCCGGTTGTGCGCAGGCGTGATCGAAACTGCATCCACAACTCAGCATCTGTCCACCGCCGGGCTCTTCGAGCCGTTCGAGGTCAAGTCGCTGAAGCTGCGCAATCGCTTCGCCATGGCCCCGATGACGCGCGCCTTTTCTCCCGACGGCATCCCCGGCCCGGATGTCGCCGAGTACTACCGCAAGCGCGCGGCCGGCGGCACCGGCCTCATCATCACCGAGGGCACCTACATTCCCGATCCCGCAGCCGGCCCGCACACCCGCGTCCCGCGGATCTACGGTGACGCCAGCCTCGAGGGCTGGAAGGGCGTCGTCGACGCCGTCCACGCCGAGGGCAGCGCGATCATCCCGCAGCTGTGGCACCTCGGCGTCGAGCGTGGCACCGAGCCTCGCCTGTTTCCGGACGTCACCACCGTCAGCCCGTCCGGCATTGCACTCGACGGTTCTTCGGTGGGTCGCGCATTCACCGACGCCGACCTCGACGAACTCACCTCGCAATGGGTGCAGGCCGCGGTCAATGCGAAGAACACCGGATTCGACGGTCTCGAGCTGCACGGCGCGCATGGATACCTGCTCGACGAATTCCTCTGGGCCACAACCAATGTGCGCGACGACGAATTCGGTGGCTCCCTCGAAGCTCGGACTCGCTTCCCCGCGCAGGTCGTTGCGGCGATCCGTGCTGCGGTGGGCGAGGACTTCGCCATCGTCTACCGGTTCTCGCAGTGGAAGAGCAATCACTTCGACGCCCGGATCGCCCAGAACCCTGAGGAACTCGGACGTGTCTTGACTCCCCTGGTCGACGCCGGAGTGGACATCCTGCACGCCTCGACCCGTCGCCACTGGGATCCGGCGTTCCCGGAGCTGGACGGCAACGACGGCAAGCTGGGCTTGGCTGGGTGGACCCGCAAGCTCACCGGCGTCCCGACGATCACCGTCGGATCCGTGGGCCTCGACTCCGTGTTCACCTCGGCGTGGTCGGAGGACGCCGCATCCGGTGTCACCGGACTCGATGCACTGGTCGGCCAGTTCGAGGACCACGAATTCGATCTGGTTGCCGTCGGACGTGCACTGTTGTCCGACCCGGATTGGGTGAACAAGGTCGGAGACGGACGCGTCGACGAGCGCATCGAATTCACCCGCGACCACATTCAGCACTTGGTCTGACGGATCGGGCACCGGAATCCACGGCAGCATCGCCTAGAACGGCGGTGCTGCCGTTTCGTCTGTCTCGGGCGGTTGATTGTCGGGTGGGTTGGGGTAGGCGATGTGGCCGGATCGTTTCTGTCGGGTGGGGATGTGTGGCCTGAGGTCGTTTCCGAGGATGGGTACGGCTGTGCCGTTGGTGGGCAGGGTGATTCGGGTGGTCTTGGAGGTCGATGTCCACAGGATCGCCCCGCCGGGGAGCATGACGGCCTTCCAGTAGCCGGCTGTTTTGACGGAGTGGTGGTAGTCGCAGAGGCATTGGAGGTTGTTGACGGTGGTCCAGCCGCCGCCGCGAGGGTTGGCGTGGTCGAAGGCCACTATGTGGTCGAGTTGGCAGCGTGCGGCGGGTCGGTGGCAGCCGGGGAATCGGCAGTGTTTGTCGCGCAGGCGGACCGCGGCTGTGGTGAGGGCGTCGGGTCGGTAGATCAGGGCGCGGTCGGTGAGCGGGTCGCGGGGTACTGATCTTCCGAGGGTGGGGTCGGCGGCGATGGCGGCTTCGAGCGCTGCGGCGAGGGTGGCGTTGCCGAGGTAGAGGCCTGAGGGTGTGTGGCCTGCAGTGGGGATCGTTCGGTTGTCCAGCCGGATTGCCGAGCGGAGGTCGAGTGCTCTCATGTTGCGGGCGGGATGTCTGATGTCGTCCAGATCGAGGGCAGAGCTGTGCCGTGTGCCCCGGCCGACGGGGGTGTGGGTGCAGAACAGGGCTGCAGCGGACGTCAGTGATTGGGTCCGTCGTGGTCTGTCTTCTCCTCCGCCGAGGTCAGGTGGAGCTGAGTCTGCCGCTGGATGGGCAGGGGTGTCCCCTGCGTGGCCCTGCGTCAGATCCGGTGATGTCGTTGCCCCCGCTTCCGGCGTGCGAGCTGTTCCTCGCTCGAGATTTGTTTTCGGTGTTGGTCCAGGTGCCGGTGTGACTGGCCTGATTTCCTCGGGTTCATTTGAAGCAGTCCGGGTTTCGGTTCGATCGGATGCACTGCTGGGCTCCGGCATCGGGTCAGGGTCCGGCTCCGGCACAGGTGCTTGTGCTGCGTCCGATGTTCGAGGTGATTCGCCGGTCGGGGCGGGTGTCGAACTCGATGTGCCGACCGGACCTCGGGCCGATGCTGCATGCGGTGGTTGTGCTGGATCGGAGCCACGGCCGGGATCTGTTTCCTTGCCGGCGGCAGAGTCCGCTGCTGTCGCCGGTGCCGGCGCAGTGGCCGTTGCGGTTGCGCCGGTCGGCGAGGGCGCGGAGGCGGGTGATGGTGCCGTGGATGATTCAGTGGCTGCGGTGGCGGTGGCCGTGTCGGTGGCGGTGGCCGTGTCGGTGTCGGTCGCCGCGTCGGTGGCCGTGTCGGTGTCGGCGTCGGTCGCCGTGTCGGTGTCGGTCTCGGCATCGGTGGAAGTGCCTGTACTCGTGCATGATTCGGATTCGGTCACCGTTTTCGAGTCATTACCGATCCAGCTGCGAGTCTCGGTAGCGTTTGTTCCCGAAGCAGCGTTCGTCTCAGATTTCATGTCCGGGTCGTTCGCCGGATCCGACGCTGAGTCCGACTCCTGCTTGTGATTTTTCGGGGTTCGTTCCCATTCCCCGGTGTCCGGGTTCTGCACGGCGAGTCCGAGTTTCTCGGCAAGTGTCACTGCTTCGGTGAGCAGGATCTGCCAGTGACTGTTGCGTGCCAACTCGCGCGCGAGGTCGGGGTCGATGGATCCGTGCCCGGCGAGGTAGGCGGGGTTGGCGAGTAGTCCGATGAGGGTGGCGATGTCGACGGTGATCATCGTGAGCGGCACCCGTCGATCCGGCAACGCTGTGTCTTTCTTCGGGCAATCGGTGCGTTGGCACAGGCATGCCAGTCGGGGTTCGCCGTGCATGCGGGCCATGAATGCATCGCACAGGCGTTCTTTCTTCCCGCGCGGATCTTTCGGGCAGAGGGTGTCGGCCATCTCTTCGAGGAGTTGCCATGCGGCGGCGGCTTCGGGGGCGGTCAGCTCGGCTCGGATGCGGGCGAGTTCGCCGGCGGGACTGTAGGTGACGGTCCGGAATTTCTTCGCGAACTCCCGCAACGCGGCGGCTTCCTCGGGTGCGACGCGCAGCAGGATGTCCCAGATCGCCTGTTCGAGCGGGCCCGGGGACGATCTCCGCGCCGCCTCGACGACCTCGGCTTCGACGCGGGTGACGATGTCGTCGGAGAGGTTGTCGAGGATCCGGCATACCGTCCGCACGCGGGGGAGGTCGATCTCACTGGTCTCGAACGCTGCCCGTAGCAGCGGCATTCGGGTGTGCAGGGCGACGCCGACGGAGACGTACGCTTCGGCGACGGTCGCCGAGCAGCCCAACGCCACTGCCATTTCGGTGCGTCCGTATCGGCTGTAGTGCTTGTGTTCGGTGTCGCGGGTGATCCAGTCGCAGTGCACGCGGTAGCAGGCGGTGATCTTGCGGGCCGCCTGTCGATTCTCCTCGCGCGCGGCAGCGGTCAACGCCTCCAGTGACACGGTCGGTATTGCACCCATTTTTTCAACCCCCGGTGAGCCGAAACAAGAACGCCTGTTCGAACAAGATGAAGACTATCCCGACCCACCGACAAGAACGCTCGAGCCGAAAAAGCACCGGCTGACCTGCCGCTATCCACGGAATCGTTCTACACTGCACTCCATGAGCGAGCCCGATTCGAAGTCGGAACCGATCGAATTACGCCGGCGTGCGGCCGGCGGCGATCAGGATGCCATCGACCAGTTGGTCGAACTCGCAGGCGAGCGCAACGACCTCGGAGAACTCCACTCTCTCGCCGGCGCAGGCAGCAGCGATGCCGTCGACATTCTCGTCGAGCTCGCCGGTGAACGTGGCGACCGCGCCGAGCTGCAGAGATTGGCCGCCGCAGGCAGCCGAGACGCCGCGGACATTCTGGAGGAACTAGACAGCTAAGCGGGCCGCTCCCCCAGTTGCACGGTGAGTCGGTGTGCCGCGTCGAGCAGCATCTTGCCCAATTCCCGGCGTCGGTCGTCGCGGAATCGCGTCTCGACGCCCGTCAGACTCAGTGCCCACGCAGGACCTCCGGCGCGGTCGAACACAGCAGCACCCAGACCCCAGCTGCCTTCCACGAGCAAACCTGGATTGACGGCGAAACCTGTTGTCCGAGTGTGGCCGACGCGGTGCCGAATCGCTGGGGCGGAATGAGTCTCGCCCCACTCCGGCACCAGGTCGACGTCGCCGAGGTACTCGTCGACCTCCCGATCGGGCAGGTGTGCGAGAATGGCCAAACCGGCGGACGCCACCCCGAGCGGTAGCCGAATGCCCTCGTACAACACGTGCGAGCGCAACGGAAAGCTCCCTTCCACCCGAAGCAGGCACACGGTCTCCGCACCGCGCCGGGCCGAGAGGAACGCGCTCTCTCCACTCTCGGTGGCCAACGCCTGCACTATCTTTCGAGCCTGGTCGGTGATGTCGTACCGCAATGCCGCCATCGATCCGAGCAGATAGATCTCCGGGCCCAGTGACCAGTTGCCGGTCGCGTCGCGGTCGACGAATCCTTGGTCGGCCAGCGACGCCAGTAGGCGATGTGCGGTCGGTCGCGCGATACCGGTCGCCCGCGCGAGCGCGGTGGTCGAGGCACCCGACGGCTCCTCGCTCCCCGCTGCGCGCAGCAACGAACAGATCTTGTCGATCACACTTGCGTTGGCATCCGGTGTCGTCACCCGGCCATCGTACGTCCACTCACCGGACGCCTAGTCCACATCCGTTCACCGAACGAGCAGATACCAGCATTCGCTTCACCGAAATACACAGCTCAGGTTCACTGACTACAACGTTTGCTCAACGAACACATCAGGAGCTGCAAGTGACTGGAAAGACCTACCCGTCCGCCGCCGACGCGGTTGCGGACATCGGCCGAGGAGCGACCCTCGCGGTCGGCGGCTTCGGATTGTGCGGCATCCCCGACGCCCTCATCGAGGCCATCGCCAACACCGACGCCACCGAGCTCGAAGTATTCTCCAACAACTGCGGCGTCGACGGCTACGGACTCGGAATCCTGCTGGCCGCCGGACGAATCCGCCGCGTCACCGCCTCCTACGTCGGCGAGAACAAAGAGTTCGCCCGGCAGTACCTCGCCGGCGAACTCGAAGTGGAACTGACCCCGCAGGGAACACTCGCCGAACGACTCCGCGCCGGAGGCACCGGAATTCCCGCATTCTTCACCCCCGCAGGAGTCGGCAGCCCCATCGCCGACGGCGGAATGCCCTGGCGCTACGACCCCGACGGCTCCGTCTCGATCGCCTCCCCACCCAAGGAGACCCGAGTGTTCGGCGACAAACGGTACGTACTCGAAGAGTCGATCAACGCCGACTTCGCACTGGTGCACGCCGAAATCGGCGACACCGCAGGCAATCTCGTGTTCGACAAAACTGCGATGAACTTCAACCCCCTCGCCGCGATGGCAGGAAAGATCACCATCGCCCAGGTCGAGAACCTCGTGGAACCGGGCGAAATCGACCCGGCCCACGTACACCTTCCCGGCGTGTTCGTCCAACGCGTCGTACACACCGGCCCACAGGACAGGCGCATCGAAAAGCGCACCGTCAGTTCAGGAGTTCGAGCATGAGCACAGGATGGACCCGCGATCAGATTGCCGAACGCGCCGCAGCGGAGATGGTCGACGGCGAATACGTCAACCTCGGCATCGGACTACCGACCTTGATCCCGCGATACCTGACCGACGCGGTCAAGGTCACCCTGCACTCGGAGAACGGTATCCTCGGCACCGGGCCCTACCCCACCGAGGACGAAGTCGACGCCAACCTCATCAACGCAGGCAAAGAGACCGTCACCGTCAATCCCGGTGCCGCATACTTCGATTCGTCACTGAGCTTCGGCATGATCCGCGGCGGCCACATCGACACCGCCGTACTCGGCGGCATGCAGGTCTCCCGCACCGGCGACCTCGCCAACTGGATGGTGCCCGGCAAGATGGTCAAAGGCATGGGCGGCGCGATGGACCTCGTACACGGCGCCCGGCGCGTCATCGTCGTCATGGAGCACACCGACCGCGACGGTAACCCGAAAATCCTCGACGCCTGCACCCTGCCGCTGACCGGCCAAGGCGTCGTCGATCGCATCATCACCAACCTCGCTGTCATCGACGTCGTCGGCGACGGCACCCTCGAACTGGTCGAACTCGCGCCGGGCGTGACCACCGAGCAGGTCACCGCGGCAACAGGATCGGCCCTGAAGCACTGATCGAACGACTGTGGGCTCGAACATCCGAAGATGTTCGAGCCCACAGGGTTACGTGATCAGTCGGGGATCATGTCGAAGGTGTCCGGATTCGGTCCGGTACGACCCTGCTCACCCTTGTCCAGAGCCGTGATGGCATCCACATCTGCCGAGCTGAGCTCGAAGTCGAAGATGTCGAAATTGGCTTTCACTCGCTCCGGCGTGACCGACTTCGGGAAGATGATGTTTCCGCGCTGGATGTGCCAGCGGAGCACCACCTGTGCGACGGATTTGCCTGCCGCGTCGGCGATTCGCTTCAATTCCGCGTCGTCGAGAACATTGCCCTGGGCGATCGGAGACCACGCCTCGGTGGGGATCGCATGCTCGCGGCCGTAGGCCCAGACGTCGTTGTTGACGAAGTACGGGTGCACTTCGATCTGGTTCACCGCGGGGACCGTCTCGGTCTCCTCCGCCAGGCGATCGAGGTGGGCGGGCTGAAAGTTGGAGACGCCGATGCTGCGTGCACGGCCGTCTGCGGCGAACTCCTCCAGCGTCTTCCAGGTGGAGACGAAGTCGCCGTCGTAGCGGGTGGGCAGCGGCCAGTGGATGAGGAAAAGATCCACGTGGTCGGTACCGAGGTCACTGAGCGTCTTGTCGAACGCCTTGCGCGCGTCGTCGGGCTTGTGGAAGCCGTTGTTGAGCTTGCTGGTGACGAACACCGAGTCGCGGTCGATACCCGAGTTCCGAATACCTTCGCCGACCTGCTTCTCGTTGCCGTACATCTCGGCGGTGTCGATGTGGCGGTAGCCGATCTCGAGGGCCGTCTCGACGGCCTGCGCAGTCTTCTCGGGATCGATCTGGAACACGCCGAAGCCGAGCTGCGGGATCTGCTTGCCGTTTCTGAGCGTGACGTTGGGTACCTGAGTCATATCGCTCGGGTGCCCGCCCTCCCCGCGCTTCAAACCGGATGAAATGATGCCAACGTGATAGTGCAGCGCATCCGGCGCGTCGTCGACGGTGTCGCCGAGAGCCTCGGCAGATCCACCTCCGCCCTCATCGCACCGGAGCGACACTTCGATCCGGCGCACCCGTGGTTCCTCACTGCCGTCGAGCGCGGCAACGACGACACCCGAATCACCGCCTGGACCGAGGGCAACCGCGTCGAGAACCTGGTGCACGGCAAGACCTATTTCGCCGCACTCGCCCGAGCCCTCGACCGCACCGAGCGCGACGACCTGGTGCTGTTCACCGATTGGCGCGGAGATCCGGAACAGCTGCTCACCGACGACGGCGTGACCGTCGAGGACGCGCTCACGGCCGTCGCGCACCGCGGTGGCGTCGTGAAGGGCATGGTGTGGCGCTCGCACATGGAGACGCTCGGATTCACCGGCCCGAAGAATCGCAAGCTCGCCATGAAGCTCGAAGAGGCAGGCGGCGAGGTGATCCTCGACCAGCGCGTGCTGGTCACCGGAAGCCACCACCAGAAGTTCGTGGTGGTGCGGTACGGCAGGAAAGATCTGCCCGACGTCGCGTTCGTGGGCGGCATCGACCTGGCCCGTGCTCGACGCGACGACGCCGATCATTTCGGCGATCCGGTCTCCCGTCCCTTCCCTCCCGAGTACGGCGAGATCGCGGCCTGGCACGACGTGCAGGTCCAGTTGGAGGGACCCGCGGTGCGGGACGTCGAGGACGTCTTCCGCGAGCGCTGGGAGGATCCCGCAGCCCTGTCCCGCCTCCCCTGGCACGCCATCCCCGACATGCTGCGCGGAGTGACTCGGGAGCCGTCGGAACTGCCGCCTGCGGCTGCACCGCCGGAACCGCAGGGCACGTGCTCGGTGCAGTTGTTGCGCACCTACCCGCGTCGACGCCCCGCCTACCCGTTCGCCACCAAGGGCGAGCGCAGCGCGGCACGGGCATACGCCAAGGCGCTCAACCGGGCAACCGAGCTGATCTACATCGAGGACCAGTACCTGTGGTCGGTGGATGTCGCACGCGTCTTCGCCGCGGCACTGCGCCGTAAGCCGAACCTGCGCTTGGTGGTGGTGGTTCCCAAGCATCTCGACGACGACAGTGCACTCACCATTCCGTCTGCGCTGCTCGGACACTCGGCTGCGTTGGAGGTCATCCGCGCCGCCGGTGGCGATCGCGTGTTGGTTCTCGACATCGAAAACGACCGCGGCATACCGGTATACGTGCATTCGAAGGTCTGCATCATCGACGACGTGTGGACCGCGGTGGGCTCGGACAACTTCAATCGTCGATCCTGGACTCACGATTCGGAGCTGACGGCGGCGATCGTCGACGAAGAACGCGACGAACGGGAACCTCTCGACCCCGCCGGATTGGGCGACGGTGCCCGAACCCACGCCCGCAACCTGCGCCTGGAACTGATTCGCGAACACCTCGGCCGGGCCGACGGTGACGACGCCGATCTGGTGGACCCGCAGGCATTCTTCGACGCCATCTCGGCAAGTGCAACCGCGCTCGACGAGTGGCACCACAACCCGTCCTCGGGCCCGCGCCCTGCCGGCAGGCTTCGCCGACACGAGATCTCCGTGCCACCGGTGTGGCAACAGCGACTCGCCGCATTCGCCTATCGCCTGTTCGTGGATCCCGACGGCCGCCCGATCGGAATGCGTCTGCGTCGTCGCTTCTGAGGCTATCGCCGAGCACCAGCCGTTTCGGTCCTGACATATCGGGCATTCGCAGTCGATGCCTCCCTCCTCCGAATCCCTCAGTGCCCTCGTCTTCGCTCCGTCTCCGCTGTTGACGGTGACCCTCGACAAAGCTCCCAACGGCAACACCGAACTGCACGTGCACGCGGGTGGTCAGGGCCACTGGATCGCCCGGATGGCCACGGTGCTCGGTCTCGACGTCACACTGACGGGAGTGTTCGGCGGCGAGATCGGGGGCATTCTGCGCGACATCGTCGAGCGGGAGGGCATCTCCGTCGTCTCGGTCGACATCGGCCAGGAGAGCGGCTCGTACGTGCACGATCGCCGTAGCGGTGAGCGTGAAATCCTTGCCACGGTCGACCCGCCGCCCCTGGCCAGGCATGCGCTCGACGACCTGTTCAGCGCGGCACTCGCAGCCGGTGCCCGCAGCGACGTCGCCATCCTCGGCGGACCGCACGAAGAGGACATCGTCCCGCCCGAGGTGTACGAGCGGCTGTGCGCGGACCTCACCGCCCTGGGCAAGACGGTGGTGGCCGACCTGTCCGGGCCGACCATGATCGCTGCGCTCGCCGGCGGCCTCACGGTGCTCAAGGTCAGCCACGAGGACCTCATCGCCGACGGCCGGGCCGAGTCCGAGGACCCGGCGCACCTCATCGACTCGATGCGGAAGATGCACGACGACGGCGCGGAGATCGTCGTGATCTCGCGGGCCGGAGATCCAGCCCTGGCATTGGTGGACGGCGACGTGCTCGAAATTGTCACGCCGGGTCTACGCATGGTCGATCACCACGGAGCAGGCGATTCGATGAGTGCCGGCATCGCCGCAGGGCTCGCGCAGGGATTGTCGGTACCGGAGGCGTTGCGTCTCGGCGGCGGCGCGGGCACGGCCAACGTCACCCGACGCGGCCTCGGCAGCGGGCGACGCGACCTGGTTCTCGGCCTGACCGAATCGGTGGAGGTTCGTCCGTACAAGAAGGCAGGCAAGAAATGAGAGCCCTGATCACCAACGACGACGGCGTGCACAGCGCGGGCGTCGCCCTGCTCGCGCGAGTGGCTGTCGCTGCCGGTCTCGATGTCGTCGTCGCCGCGCCCCACGAGGAGCGCAGCGGGGCCAGCGCATCGTTGACCGGCATGGGCGTCGACGATCATCTGGGCGTCGCAGCGGTGGAGATCGACGGTCTGCCCGATGTCCCGGCGTACGCGGTGCAGGCGTCGCCCGCTCTGATCGCGTTCGTCGCCACCCGAGGAGCCTTCGGCGACGTGCCGGACCTGGTGCTCTCGGGCATCAACCACGGCCCCAATACCGGTGCAGCCGTTCTGCATTCGGGCACCGTCGGGGCCGCATTGACTGCGCTGACCCATGGAGTTCCGGCCATGGCCCTGTCGTCGATCGCCACCGAGCCTGCTCACTGGGACACCGCCGAGCACGTCGCACACCTCGCGGTGACGTGGATGGTGTCGCACGGACCGTCCGACGCCGTCGTCAACGTCAACATCCCGGACGTTCCGCTGGCGGATCTGGCGGGGATCGTGCCGGCATCGCTCGCCCGCTACGGCGCGGTACAGGCCGAGATAGGCGATCGCGGGGAGGATTTCGTCACCGTTCGCTTCGACGAGATCCGAGCCGAGGACGACGATTCCGACGCCTCCCTGCTGGCCCGACACTGGGCGACCGTCACTGCGCTTCGTCCGCCGAGCGAGGTGGACGGCGTCGACCTGTCCACGATGGGCGCGTGATCTCACCGACGAGACCGACTGTGTCGGTGCCCTCGGGCACACTGAAACCATCACCGCACATGCCACGGACCTAGGGGGTCACCGAGTATGACGTCAGTTCTCGATTCCGGATCATCGCGCAGCCAGCACTTCCACGGGGTTGTTCCACCGTTCCTGCTCGAAAGGCTCCAGGGTGCGGGCGCTCGCGCCACACTGCTCGCCGATCGTGAAATGCGTGCGGGACGCGAGGTGGTGCAGGCGCGCACCGCCATCGCTCCGCGCACCGGCGGCACGCTCGAACGCACGATCTCCGACGCGAAGTCCACCAGGGATCTCCCCGGCCAGCAGGTGCGCGCCGAGGGCGAGGAAGCAACCGGCGACGCTGCGACCGACGAGGCGTACGACGGTCTCGGGGCCACGTACGCATTCTTCGACGAGGTCTACGGCTACTCGAGTCTCGACGGCAGCGGCCTGCCCCTCGACGCGACGGTGCACTACGGGCAGGACTACGACAACGCGTTCTGGGACGGCTCGCGCATGGTGTTCGGCGACGGTGACGGCGAGGTGTTCGCTCGATTCACCGTCTCGCTCGGCGTCATCGCACACGAACTCGCGCACGGGTTCACGCAGTACACCACCCCGCTCGAATACAAGGACCAGGCCGGCGCGCTGAACGAGTCGATCTCCGATGTGTTCGGCGCACTGGTCGAGCAGTACACCGCCGGGCAGAACGCCGAGGACGCGTCCTGGCTGATCGGCGAAGGGCTGTTCCTTCCGGCCGTTCAGGGGAAAGCGTTGCGTTCTCTGCTCGAGCCCGGCACCGCGTACGACGACGACGTGCTCGGTAAGGATCCGCAGCCGGCCAGCATGGACGATTTCGTCGTCACCACCGAGGACGAGGGCGGTGTGCACATCAATTCGGGTATCCCGAACCGCGCGTTCGCCGTCGCCGCCACCACGCTGGGCGGTCCGGCCTGGGATCGCGTCGGGCAGGTGTGGTTCGACACGATGACGGTCGGCGGACTGTCTCCTACGGTCGATTTCGCCGGCTTCGCGGCCGCCACGCTCGCCGCGGCGAACGAGCGGTACGGAGCCGGTTCCGACGTTGCCGAGGCTGTGTCGACCGGGTGGTCTACCGTGGGAGTTCGGACAACAGGGATCGAGTCCATACCGAAGCCGAGCGACGATCGGGTGTGATCGAGGGCAAATGAGCCTGCGCATCGAGGTACTGCGAACCGGCGGTGTCGCCGGCATGTCCAAGCGCGGAGTAGTCGAGACCGACGAGCCGGAATGGCAGTCGTTGGTCGAGGCCGCGCAGCCGTACATCGCCGATCAGCAGGCCACCGACTCGGCCGACTCGAATGCCCGCGACACGTTCGTCTGGAACGTGTCGGTGGGTGAGCACTCGTGCCGCGTCGGCGATTCGAACCTGACCGGACCACTACGCGACCTCGCGGAGCGCACTCTCCGCGAGGGCCGCGTCAAGTAGCTGCCGCGTCAGGTAGCAGGAGGAACCGAGCTCAGGCCTTCCACTCCGCACTGCGTTCGTTGGTCGCCTGCCCCAGCGCCTCGACGAGGGCGTCGACTCCGAAGTCCTTGCCGTACGAGGGCGTTCCCGGCTGCTGACGCCACGACTGGGCGAGGGTGCCGCCGTCGACGGGGTCGAATCCGAGCTCGTCGATCACCGAGAACACGAGCTTCTTGGAATCCTCGTCGTCGCCTGAGATCGGCAGTGCGATACGACCGCTGGTACCGCTGGGCACACCCTTTTCCAACAGGTGCTTCCAGTAGATTCCGTTGAACGCCTTGATCACCGGCTCGCCGAGTTGCTGAGACACCCACACACTTTCGGGTGTACCACCCTCGATCTCCTCGATCAGCCCGTCCCGCTGCTGCGGGTAGTAGTTGTTGGTCTCGATGATCGGTGCCCCGGGCTTACGGGCACCGGCAATTCCCGGTGCCAGATCCGGCACGTTCTTCTGCGGAATGCTCAGAATCACCAGGTCTGCGTCCTGAGCCGCGTCGGCGGCCCACACTGCCGTCGCCCCGGTGTCGGCCGCCAGGTCTGCCAGGGTCTCCGGGTCACGTGAGTTGGAGAACCGAACCTCGTGACCGAGTGCCGTCAGGCGACGGACGAGAGTACCGCCGATGAATCCGCTTCCGATGATTCCAATTTTCATACTCGGAACCAACGCACGCCCGACCCCGAACAATTCCCGTCAGGATCCGACGGAGACCTTGGACCGGGGACGACCGAACTTCATGGCCTTGTCCACCACCTTGCCGTAGCGCAGCACCGGCAGGTCGCGGAAGTAGTTCATGCGCAGCTTCCACGGGGTCTCGCTGCCCTGTCTCGGGAAGTTGTCCACCGCCCGCAGCACGTACCCCGCCGCGAAATCGAGGAACGGTTCCTCGTCGATCGACGGGTCGCGTTCGAGCTCGACTGTGCTGTAGCCCTTCTCGTCCATGTGCGCCAGCAGTCGCATCACGTAGTTCGAGACCATGTCGGCCTTGAGCGTCCACGAGGCGTTGGTGTAACCGACGACGAAGGCGAAGTTGGGGATACCGGTGAGCATCATGCCCTTGTAGGCCATGGTGCTGGGCAGGTCGACATCCTTGCCGTCGACCCGGAACTGCGCACCGCCGAGAGCGGAAAGGTTCAATCCCGTTGCGGTGACGACGATATCGGCGTCGAGGTGCTGGCCCGACTTCAGCTTCAGGCCGGTCTCGGTGAACGTGTCGATGTGATCGGTGACGATCGAGACTTCGTCCTTGCGAATCGAACGGAACAGATCGTTGTCGGGCACCAGGCACAGGCGCTGATCCCACGGGTTGTAGGACGGGGTGAAGTGGGTGTCGAGGTCGTATCCCTTCGGCAACCACCCCTCCTGCATCGTCCGGATCCGCTTCTTCATGAACTCCGGGTACTTCTGGCTCAGCGTGTAGATCAACATGGCCATCGACACGTTCTTGAGCCGAGTGACGCTGTACGCCAACTTCTTCGGCAGCCGCTTACGTAGCGTCTGCGCAATCGGATCCTGTGACGGAAGCGAGAGGACGTAGCTGGGCGAGCGCTGCAGCAGCGTGACGTGCTCGGCGTCGCGAGCCAGGTTGGGAGCCAACGTGATTGCCGTTGCACCGCTACCGATCACGACGATCTTCTTGCCGGAGTAGTCCAGATCCTCGGGCCAGTGCTGCGGGTGGATCACCTGGCCGCCGAAATTCTCCTGCCCGGCGAACTCGGGGGTGAATCCCTTGTCGTAGTTGTAGTAGCCACTGCAGGAGAACACGAACGACGCGGTGATCGTGACTGTTTCGTCGGTATCGGTACGGTGCGCGGTCACCGTCCAGAACTGCTGTTCGGACGACCACTCGAGCGCGACGACCTTGTGATGGAACCGGATGTGCTTGTCGACACCCGCTTCCTGCGCGGTTTCGACGATGTAGTTCCGGATGTCGGTGCCGTCGGCGATGGATTTCTCACCCATCCACGGCTTGAAGCTGTATCCGAGGGTGTACATGTCGGAGTCGGAGCGAATCCCGGGGTAGCGGAACAGATCCCACGTTCCCCCGATCGCGCCGCGACTTTCGAGGATGGCGTAGGTCTTACCGGGCAGATCGTGCCCGAGGTGGCGCGCGGCCCCGATCCCGGACAGGCCGGCACCGATGATGAGAACGTCGACCTCGGGAGAGGGCAGTACGGCAGTCATGTCAGCGATTCCTTCGATGTCCGGTGTCAGCTGGTCTTGTTGCGAGCGCTCTCGGACCTGCCGAGGCGGGCTACTTCTTCGTCCATCTTCGGCAGGATCGTCGGCACGTGCTCGAGCATGCTGCGATCACCGACCCGCGAGGTGATGACGGCCTTGAACCACGACGCTGCGCCCACCCACCGCGGCACGTAGACGCGCCGCTTGCGCTTGGCCAGGCCGTCGACGAACGCGTCGACGCACTGCTCGACGGTCATCGTCTTACCCAGCGGGCCGGGCAGCACCGCGAGCAGATCCTGGAATGCGGTGAGATCGGACTTGGCGTCCTGCACCATCGGTGTGTCGATCCATGCCATGTGCGCAGAGCCGACATCGACACCTCGATAGTTGACCTCGAGCCGGAGGGCGTTCGCAAAGTGTTCTGCCGCAGCCTTACTGGCGTTGTACGCGGCCAGGCCGGGGCACGGGGTGAACGCCGCGAGCGAGGAGACGACGAGTACGTAGCCGTTGCGCTCGATGAGCGAAGGTAGGGCCGCGCGGACGGTGTTGAACACGCCCATCACGTTGATGTCCATGACGCGTTGGAACGTGGCGGGATCGACCTGCATGATCGATCCGTAGCTGGCGATGCCTGCGTTCGCCAGCACCAGATCGATGCCGCCGTACGCCTCGATTCCCCCGTCGACGGCGCGCTGCATGTCGTCGAGATTCCGCACGTCGGCAACGAATGCCGCTGCTTTCAGCTGGGTTGCGAGTTCCAGGAGGGGTGCCTCGTCGACGTCGACGAGAACCAGCTGGGCACCTCGGCCCGCCAGCGCACGTGCCGTTGCGGCACCGATTCCCCGTGCCGCTCCGGTGATCAGAACGACCTTGTTCCGCAGCGTCGACGCCGCCATCTGCTCCCCCTCGATCGGAATGCTTGTCTGCGAACACTTTGCATCTGATACCGAGCGGTGTCAAGATCTGTCTGTGACTACCCATCACAGCGAACCCGGCCGTACCTACCGAGGCGCCGACCCGCAGCAGCGGCAGCAGGAGCGTCGAATTCGCCTGCTCGACGCCGCCGTGAAGGTCTTCGGCACCACCGGCTACCGGACGGCAACCGTCGAGAAGGTGTGCAGCGAGGCCGGGCTGACCAAGCGCTACTTCTACGAGTCCTTCTCCAACAGCGAGGACTTGCTCATGGCCGCCTACGGCCGAGCGACCGACGCCATGCGCGAGAACATCCTGGCCGGTGCGCAGGCCGAGGCCGACTCCACCGAGCAGGTTCTCCGGGGAGCTCTCACCGGCTTCTTCACGTTCGTCGCCGAGAATCCTGAATCCGCGCGCATCGCCTTCGTCGAGATTCTCGGAGTCTCGCCCACCGTCGACGCGCTCTACCGCAAGACGACGACCTCGTTCTCCGAGACGGTGCTGCAGGTGGCCGAGGCCGCCGGATCCAGCCGCGGGCTCGCCGGGCCCAACCGTCGAACACTGGCGATGGGCCTGGTGGGCGCGGTCCTCACCATCGCCCAACAATGGCTGCTCTCTCCCGAACGCGAACCGCTGGACTCGGTGATCGCCAGCGCCCACACCATCCTCGCCGCCGTGGTGTTCGGACGCGTCGACAGCTGAGCTGCGATGTAGGACCTACAGGCTCACGGCCTACTCTGCAACGGCTCCACCGGCTCCTCCGCAGTGGCGCGTTCTCCTGATTTGACGACGACCACGCCGAGCAGAACCAGTGCGCCACCGGCCAATTGGACCGGTGCCGGTGCCTGCCCGAGCAGCAGCCACGCGAACACCAAGGCCGCAACGACCTCCATCAGACCCATGAACGACGCCAACCGCGACCCGAGGCGTCGGCCTGCCGCGATGCCGAGAACGTAGGCCAGCGCGGCGGTCACGACACCGAGGCCGATGATCGGCACCCACCACGGAACGACCGCATCGACGAAGGTGACGTCGGTGAGCGGAGCAGCGAACGGGACGATCCCGATGAGACCGGCGACCAGCAGGATGAGCCCACCCGTCAGCAGACCGGCTCCGGCGAGCACGATCGGCGGGAGGCCGTTGCTCTCGTCCGCCGACAGCACCCAGTACACGGCCGCACCGACCATCGAGCCCAGCGCCCACAGCACGCCGACCGAGTCCACGTCCGCACCGGAGATCAGATCGAGCACGAGCACGAGACCCATCGCGGCCAGCAGTGCGCCCACCACGGTCAGGCGACCGGGACGCTGCTGGTGCCGGAACCACATCCACCCGATGACGGCCACGGGCGAGGTGAACTCGATCAGCAGCGCGACACCCACCTCCATGCGTCCGACGGCGTTGAAGAAGGCGAGCTGGCACCCTGCCACCGCGAAGGCACCGTAGGCGAGGAGCAGCTTCCAGTTCTTCGCCAGCAGGTTCCACCGCCCGCGCAACGCGAGGATCGACGGAATCAGCAGGACGGCTGCGGCGAGCAGAATTCGCGCGGTCACCGCGGCCCCGGCCGTCCAGCCTGCGTCGAGCAGGCCCGTGGCGAGTGAGCCGGAAAGCCCGAAGGACGCCGCGGAGAGCAGCGCGAAACCGAGTCCCGAGAGTCGACGCGACCGCGCGGCAGCATCGTGGGTGGCCGCGAGATCCGCATTCGCGTCATGAGTGTAAGCCGTCATGACATGTGACAGTAGGGACCGACTTGGTAAGGTGTCAACATGCTTTTTGCTCATGACGCGGAACTGTCACTGTTGGCGGCCGTGGCGTTGATCAATTCCGCCGAGGAGCCGGACACGCTGACCACCCGAGAGCAGCTCGCCGAGTTCTTCACCGAACAGGGCTACTCCGGCCGCTTCGACGGCGACGACGCCGAGCTCGAGGCCGTGAGAGCACTGCGCCCGACCCTGCGCGCGCTGCTCACCAGCAGCCGAGACGACGCCGTGGTCGAGGTGAACCGTCTGCTCGCCGAATCCTCGGCCCTGCCCAGACTGGTTCGTCACGGAGATCTCGACTGGCACATCCATGCCGTCGCCGACGACAGTCCGCTCGCGACCCGCATCGTCGTCGAGACCGCGATGTCCATGATCGACGTCATCCGAGCGGACGAGCTCTCGCGCTTCGACGTCTGCGCGGATCCGGACTGCAACGGCCTGGTCCTCGACCTCTCGCGCAACCGATCCCGCCGGTTCTGCAGCACTACCTGCGGGAACCGAGCGGCCGTTGCCGCATACCGCGCGCGCAAGGCTCAGTGACGACGGCCACTGGGCAGTGCGGGGCTTAATCGGTCGGCTTTCGGGTATCCCCCGCTCCGAGCTGATCGAAAGGAATTGCCCCTATGGTCGAGAAAAGGCCTACCAAAACGAGCTGGGCCAGAGCTGTCGAGAACATGCTGGCCGTCATCTTGATCTTCGCCGGTATCGCCGCCGCAGGCGGTCTGATCGCCGCATTGGCGGGCGGCTTCGAGGGTTGGGCGATCGTCGCCGGAATCGCCGTGATCGTGTTGTTCGGTGCCGGATTCCTCGCGATTCGCGACGGCGCTCGACGACGAGCCCTCGAAACGAACACCGTCGTCTACGCCCCGGACAACACCGACCAGCTGTTCGACGTCGACCCGAACACCGGTGAGCGAACCCCGCACCGCGAGTAGCGCACTCGATGCGGGGCCGCTGCAGGTTCAGAAGGGCTGTGACTTCAGAACGGATACTTCTGAATGTCCGACTGCATCGTGACCCACTGCAGATCGCAGAACGTATCGAGGTTGACGGTGGTGCCGAAGTGTCCACCGGAACCCGAGGCCTTGACGCCGCCGAACGGCGCGACGGCCTCGTCGTCGATCGTCTGATCGTTGATGTGCACTGCGCCGGAACGAATTCGATCCGCCAGCTCGTACGCCGCGAACGGATTTGCGGTGACGATCGCAACGGACAGACCGTATTCCGAGGAATTGACGATGTCGATGGCCTCGTCCACGGTGCGGTACGTGGTGATGGGTGCGACCGGACCGAAGATCTCGTCGGTGAACGCGGGTGAGTCCTTCGGCACGTTACCGAGCACGGTCGGTCGGTAGTAGAGCCCGTCGAAGGTTCCGCCTGCAGCCAGTTCGGCACCGGCCGTCACCGTGGCCTGCACGATGCTGTCGACTCGCTTCAGCTGGTTCTCGTCGATGATGGGCCCCAACGCATTCGACGGGTCGGTCGGATCTCCGACGGTGATGCGCGCGGCGATCTTCGCGAGTTCCGCCGTGTACTGCTCGGCGAGATGCTCGGGAACGAGGTGCCGACCCGACGCCATGCAGATCTGACCCTGGTGCAGGAACGATCCCCACGCACCCGCCGACGCGGCGGCCTCGATGTCTGCATCGGGCAGCACGAGGAATGCGTTGTTCCCGCCGAGCTCGAGGTGGACCTTCTTGAGCAACGGCGCAGCGGCTTCCGCGATTCGGCGGCCGGCCGCGGTGGATCCGGTGAAGGAGATGCACGGCACGTCGAGGTGCGAGACGAGCGCCGCTCCCACGTCGGCACCCGAGGGCAGTACGTGCAACAGACCGTCCGGCAGGCCGGCCTCGGCGAGAATCTCGGCCAGGACCAGCCCACCCGAAATCGGAGTTCGTGGATCGGGTTTGAGCACTACGGCATTGCCGACGGCCAGAGCTGGCGCGACCGACCGCATCGACAATACCGCCGGGAAGTTGAACGGACTGATCACGCCGATGACGCCCATCGGAACGTATCGCCCTACCGAGAACCGGGACTTCGCGCTGCGCAGGACCTGCCCGTAGGGCTGGGACGCCAACGTGGCCGCCTCGGTCAGTTCGGCAAGGACCAAGCCGACTTCGGCCCCTGCCTTGCCGTGGCTGGATCCCGATTCGGGAATCAGCCACCGCGTCAGACGCTCGGGGTTCTGCTCGAGAATCGCCGCAGCCCTAGTCATGACCGATGCTCGCTCCGGGTAGGGCTTGGCGGCCCATTCTTGCTGCACACGTGCAGCTTTCGCGACAGCTCGATCGAGGTCCGCGACGTCCGCAGCACCGACGGTGGCCACGAGGGCCCCGTCGGCAGGAGCCGTCACGTCGAGGGTTCCACCGCCGCCGTCCAGCCATCCGCCGTCGAATATCTTCGCCGTCCACGCCAGTGTGTTCGCCATGTCAGTCCTGCTCTTTCATTCTCGGTGTTCTTTTCTTCGTTACCGCTGGGCTGCGATCGCTGCGTCGAGCACCTCGGCCTCGGCCCAGGATCCGTGGAACGCGAACGGAACTCGGACGGGAAGCTTCACCCGTGCGAGAGGTTCGCGGGTGAACGCGTCGGCCTCGTGCACCAGCAGCTCGGAGAGTCCGGTCGCCGGATTCCACCACAGGGTCAGCAGATATCCGTCGTTCTCGCCGCTCGCTCCTCGACGCTGGACGAAGACCGGTTCGCTGGGGCTGGTCAATCCGTCGGGCCCTTCGAGCACGACCGTCTGGCCGGTGGAGAAGTCATGGCGCGCAAGCCCATCCGTCAGAGTCAGCGGAGACAGATCTCGGGTGGTGGCGAAGTAGCCGAAGCGATTCTCCTTGCCCAGCCACGCGTCGTTGATCTTCGGGAATTCACCCGCGATCCCGCTGTGCATGTGCTGGGTGGTCGTCCCGGTCGCGGTATCGAGCACGAACCGCCAGGCCATCGCGGGTGGAAACCAGGAGTGCGAGTCGATCGGCTCGTCCGAGTCGTCGGCCGGATTGCCCAGACGCGCGATGACGTGCAGATCCACCACGATTCCTGTGGCGGTTTCGTGCGCGTTGAAGAAGTGCGTCGGGGCCAGCATCAGGCCGGTGTCGTACCAGCTCACCTCATGGGTGCGACGGTCGAGCACGGCGAACCTACTGCCGTTCGGCGTCGCCGATTCGTCCCAGAGCACGCCGGGTCGCCCCTCCATGATGCGGTCGAGGCGAAACTGGTTGGGCGAGATGAGGAAGATCGCGAGGTGTTCGCTCACGATGTAATCGTGAACCATTGCCGGGCACCCCATGTCGAAACCGAAGGAATCGACGACGGTGCCGCTGGTATCGGCCTCGTACCACGTCAGTCTCGGCCCGATGGCCGAGTAGAACAGCATGTTTCCGGTCGACGGTTCGATCTTGTAGTGCGCCGTGCACAGGATGTCGAGTGCACCACCGAAGTTGTACGTGCCCTGCGTATCGAGAGTTTCGGGGTGCATCGATTGCGGAAGTCCGCCTTCGTAGTACACCAGCAGATGGTCGGCGAACAGCCCGACGTTGGTATTGGCGACGCTCTTGGACAGCGGCGCGCCCGCGGGCAGATCTCGCTTGGCCTTGCCGGAGCCGTTGACGAAACCGCTGTACAGCGCTTCCCCGGCCTCCACCTCGATCTTCATGGTGTCGGTGTGCACCCACTTCATCCGGAACGACGCCTTACCGTCGCGGATGTAGGTGCCCGCGACGCCGCCATCGCCCTCCCACCAGTGGTAGCGGTCGGTGTCGGGTGGCTCGAAGCGTGGATTGTCGGCCACTCGGAACAGCGCGCCGGCGAGATCGTCGGGGAGTTTCCCGATGACCTCGAGGTCGAACGCCTCGGTCTCCTCGTGCCACGGCGCGAACGGCCCGTTGAGAAACTTGTTGGACGTGTTCCAGTCGACGTCCGCCTCGTGCCGCGGAGTCGGGGGCGCGGTGCGGCGGACCACTGTCGTCGGCAGCGGGGTGGGAAGTTCACGCATAGCTGATGCCTTTCGTCTCGATGTAGGACAGTTCGGAAGGACTCGCCGAAGTTCCGATCCACGACGCCACCGCGGCTCTCACTGCAGCTCGAACGTCGTCACCGTCGTGCGGATGCCACGCGGCCGCAACGAAGCGGTCGGGCCGGATGAGCACGAATCTTCCGGTGTACGTCCGCATCTCGTCGTCCAGACCGCCGTCGACGTCGAGTAGAACGTTGATGCCGTCGATTCTCGGCACCGTGCGATCGGTGGGCACGGCGACCTCGACGGCGTGTAGGCCGCGCCCGATATCACGTGCGTGCGCCCATTCCGCCGTGTCGTGCACGTCGACTCCCACCAGCGCCCAACCGGTTCCGAGTATCTCGTCGAGCAGGCGGATGGTTCGGGTCGCCGAGTCGAAGGCCCGGGGCTGCCCGATGACGCTCCCGGTGTCGTCACCCGGGAGCACGAGCCCGTCGGCGAATCGGTACGGCGGACGATAGGCCATGGTCTCGAACCAGCGTCGCCCGTTCTCGGTGGCCAGTGCGGCCCGGACCAACTCGTCGCGCCTGGCCGCGATGCGAGGGTTGGTCGTCATCACCACGCGACCCAACCGCTCGGAGGCGCGAACAACCGCGGCGGCGTGCGGGCCGCGCTCGGATTGGTATGTGGCCAGCACACTTTCATGCAGGCAACCGTCGAGCGCGCCGGCCAACTTCCACGTCAGGTTCGCGGCGTCACGAATGCCGGAGTTCAGACCCTGACCGGCGAACGGCGGCATCATGTGTGCGGCGTCGCCGAGCAGGAAGCAGCGCCCCAATTGCCATCGATCGGCTACGAGGCCGTGGAATCGATAGTTGACGGCTCGTTCGACCTGGGCGGGTGTGATCGGCCGGTAGCGCGAGACGAGTTTCTCGATGAGCTCGAACGGCGGCGCGTCGGTGGCCGTGCCCTCCCCCTCGAACAGGCGGAATTCGTATCGACAGCGGCCACCGAGACCCGGCACCACCACGTGCGGCCTGCTCGGATCGGCGTGGTGCATGCCGTAGCGCTCTATGTGCGGGTCGCCGAGCGTGTCGACCACCAACCACAATTCCGGGTAGCTGCGTCCGATCATCCCGATACCGAGCAGGTTTCGGACGGTCGATCGTCCGCCGTCGCAACCGAGGAGGTAGCGGGCTCGCACCGTGCGTCCGCCCGCTTCGATGGCCACGGCGTCCGCGTCCTGCACGATCGACGTGACCTCGGTGTCGAACCGAACGGTGACATTGCGCGCCGTGTGCAGCGCTTCGGCCAGCACACGCTCGAGGTCCGGTTGCGCGAACGGGTTCTTGAACGGGTAGCCCAATCGGTAGGCGCTCTCCGCGCCGCCGTGGAACAGCGGTTCGTCGTCGAGTCCGTAGTAGCGGGTTCCGGTGCCGGGCACGACGATCGGCAGGATTCTGTCGATCACACCTGCCTGCTGATAGGTGCGCAGCGCCTCGTCGTCGATGCTGATCGCTTTGGGTTCGTCGCTCGTCGTCGAGCGCCGCTCGAGAACGACGACACGGAGCCCTCGTGCAGCGAGCAGCAGGCCCGCGGTCATCCCGACCGGACCGGCGCCGCAGATCGCTACGTCGTAGAGGGTGTCGAATCTCGTATCCACACCACCAACGTAGCGTGCATCACGTTAAATAGGAATGCTGTCCCATAAAATAGGACACGCTACGAACTGACGACGGCCAATCTCGTCGACAGCGTCTGCGCCGCGGCCCGCACTGCGGTGACGAGCACGTCGGTCCGGTCCTCCGGGACTCGACGCCTGATCGCGACGATGCTCAATGCCGCTGCCACCGAACCGGACTCGTCGAAGATCGGTGCGGCGATTCCCATCGCATCCGGATCCACCTCGGCGACAGTCAGGCCGTAGCCGGTGGTGCGGATCCGCTCGAGGCGATCGACGAGGCGATCGACGTCGGTCAACGTTCGATCGGTGAAGCGTTGCAGCTCGTGACGACCCAGAATCGAGCGGATTTCCTTCTCCGGCAACCAGGCCAACAGAGTCAGCGCCGACGCGCCGGCATTGATGGGCAGTCGACTCCCCCGCTCGTAGCTCAGGCGCACCAGTTGCTTGGCTCCCTCACACCGCTCGATGCACACTGCCGTGTCGTCGACGAGCCTGGTGAGCAACACCGTTTCGCCCACCTCGTCCGCCAATTCCCGCATCACCGGCTGGGCAATCGTCGTCAATCCGTAACCGCGCCGGGCCAATCGAGCAAGTTCGAGTACCGCGACACCCAACCGAAAGCCGCCGTTGGGGGCTTCCTCGAGAAACGATGCGCCGACCAACGTCTGCAGATATCGATATGCCGTGGAGCGGGCACTGCCGAGAGCCTCGGCAACATCGTTCGCGCTGATCTGCAGCCGATCCTCGGTGAACATGCCCAGGATGATCAGCGCGCGGTCGGCCGTGCTGTTGCGTTCTCTGTATCCACTAGTTTCCGAAGCCATGTCGCCATCATAGTTCTGATTATCAGGACTGCAGTGTCATCAAACGAACCAACACCCTTGACAGCTGTGATCCAGGCCATGAACACTGTCCTGTATTAAACAACAGCAGTCCTGCTTTACAGGACACGGCTTCCGGACGAGGAACACATGAAACCCACCCAACACACGCTGGATCGCGGCACGCTCATCGCCTGCTGCCTCGCGATCGGCGTCGCCCAGATGGGCGTCTCGCTCGCAGCGCCCATTCTCGGCGTGATCCAACGCGACCTCGGAGCGAGCGCTGCGGCGCTGGCCTGGATCCCGGCCGCGTTCATCCTTCCCACCGCCATCCTCGAGCTCAACTTCGGCGTGCTGGGCGACATGTTCGGCCGCAAGAGGCTGCTCGTCTGGGGCGGCGTGCTCGTCTTCGTCGGAGACGTCGTCGCCGGAACGTCGGGAACTCTGACGCAGCTGATCGCCGGGCAGGCCATCGCCGGACTCGGCGCTGCCGCAATCTTTCCCACGTCACTGGCCATGCTGGTCTCGGCAACCCCGGAACGTCAGGAACGAGCCCGCGCCCTGTCTCTCTGGGCGGTCAGCCTGGCGTTCGGTGCCATGATCGCCCCGCTGATCAGCGGCTTCGCCGCCGAACACTTCAGCTGGGGCTGGTCGTTCGCCATTCCCGCCGTGCTGGGTCTCGTCACCGCAGCCGTCAGCGCCGCGGTGATCGTCGACTCGCGTCATCCCGCCGGACGCGGACTCGACTGGCCCGGCCAGATCACCATCGCCGTCGCTTTGCTTGCGCTGCTGTACGCGGTGATCCAGGGCTCCGTGGACGGCTACTCGAGCCCCGTCATCGTGGGCACTTTCGTTCTCGCCGTAGCGTCGTTCGTCGCGTTCGTCATCAGCGAGCAGCGAGCCCGCACCCCGATGCTGAACCTCGCGCTCTTCCGTACGCCCGCCTTCGCGGCGGCCGCCCTGATCGGTTTGCTCGCGATGTTCGGGTTCATCGGAACCGCCTACGCACTCAGCGTGAAACTCGAAGCGATCCTGCACGTCAGCCCGCTGCAGGCAGCTCTACCGTTCGCCCTCATCCAAGCCGTACCGCTGCTCCTCACTCCGTTGCTCCCGCGCCTGTTGATGCGCGTCGCGGCCCGCACCCTGTTGGTCACCGGGCTTTCGGCACTGGCCATCGGTCAGATATGGATGGCTCAGCTACCGGGCGACTCCACCTCACTGCTCGCCATGACCGGCCCGATCCTGCTGCTCGGCACCGGATTCATCACCATGTTCACCGCACTGACGGCCGTCGCCGTCGGAGCCGTCGCCATCGACTACGCCGGAATGGCAAGCGCGGTCACCAGTCTCGTTCGCGAAACCGGCCAGAGCCTCGGCCCCGCGATCGTCAGCGCCGTGGCCTTCGGAGTTGCCGGAGCCACCCTCACCTCCAACCTGTCCGACGGTTCCCTCCCTCCCGAGGCGGTGGGCGTGGCCTCCGGCGTCGCCGAGCAGGGCGGACCGTTGGCGGTGGCCAACGCCGATCTCGGCCCGATCTCGGATCTCGTTGCACCGCTTGCCCGTACGGCCCTCGAAACCGGACTCGACATGGGAATCTACGTCTGTGCCGGGGCCACCGTCCTGGCTGCGCTCATCGCCCTCCTCATCCCCGGCGGAGCCCCGAAGGGCCTCGATGCGGCCCCAATCGATGCGGCAGCGTCACCTGCGGCCGGGCGACTGCTGCCGGCAGGTGAGTGAGATGTCCATGCCCACAATGAATCACGTCTTCACCCTCGATGTCGAGCTGGCTCCTCCGGTGGTCATCGGGCCGACCCCGCACGGAATGCGCCGGGTCATCCCGATCACCGGCGGCCGATTCCAGGGACCGGCCGGATCCGGAACGATCCTGCCCGGCGGTGCGGACTGGAACCTCGTACGCGCCGACGGCGTCACCCATCTGTGGGCTCGCTACACGATCGTCACCGACGACAACGTGCCCATCATGGTCACCAACGAGGGCTGGGGCACCCAGGACGACGCCACCATGGACCGCATCTTCGCCGGCGGCGGTGCCGACGTCGACCGCTGGTACTGCTCGACCAACCCTCGATTCGAAGTGGCCGACCAAGAGTGGAACTGGTTGAACCACAGCGTGTTCGTCGGACACCTCTTGCCCCCGAGCCGCGGCGACCGGGTTCGGATCACCGTCTACACCGACGCCCCCGTTCCCACCCCATCGACGCCCCGAAAGGCGGATCACTGACATGACCACTCCGACCAGGAACACACTGCAGGAAGGTGGTGCTGTGGGCACGCTGCGACAGACCGCCGTCTCGCACATCGGTTTCACCGTTCCCGACGTCGCCGCCACCGCCGACTTCTACGGCCGCACCGTCGGTCTGACGGTGCAGGAGGAACTCGCGAGCGGCGGCCTGCGCCTCGGCTGGGGCCTCGGACACCATGTTCTCGATCTGACCGAAGGTCCGAAAGGACTGTCTCACTACGGCTTCGAAGTCCGCGACTCCGACGGTATCGCCGGAATCACCGCGCGACTGAAGGACGCAGGCCACGATGTCGCGGATCTGGATCCGTCCGTGATCGACCATGCCGTCGGCGTACCGTCGGGCATCTCGGTGACCGACCCCGACGGCACGACGGTGCATTTCCACGGGCCGGTCGCGCGCCAGGGTGAGAACGCTGCCGATCCGGGACGACGCCCGATCAAGTTCCAGCACACCACTCTCGGCACCGACAACGTGGCGCAGATGGTCTCGTTCTTCGTCGACACCGTCGGGTTCCGCATCTCCGATCAGCTCGAGGACGGCAAGTTCGCGTGGTTACGCAGCGACCGCGATCACCACACCCTGGCCGTCGTCGAGAACGGCAACCCCGGCAATCTCGACCACTACTCCTACGACCTCGCCGAGTGGGAGGACTTCAAGTCCTGGTGCGATCGCCTCACCGAGATCGGCGTCGACGTCGTCTGGGGCCCGGGCCGTCACGGCCCCGGCAACAACCTGTTCGTCTTCTTCGACGATCCCGCCGGCAACCACATCGAGCTCTCGGCCGAGATGGAGAAGTTCCACGACGACCGAGCCACGTACGTGACGCGGCAGTGGCGTCCGGTACCCGCGTCGGTGAATCTGTGGGGCGGACAACTGGCGAGCTGGCGCAAGACGAGTGAGAGCGAGATCTGACCGATGGCCTACATCAGTTACGAGCACAACGACATTCGCGGAGTCGGCGAGGTCGACGGCGACACTCTGATTCCGCTGCAGGGCATCGACGCGATCGGACGGACCAGCTCGCTCGAGGCACTCGCCGGCGCGGATCGGCTGACCCAGGAGCGCCTGCCGATCTCGGACGTGCGGGTGCTCCCGGCGGTCACCGACCCGGCCCGAGTGATCTGTGTCGGCCTGAACTACCGCGACCACATCGCCGAAACCGGACGCGAGTTCCCCACGTATCCGGTGATGTTTCCCAAGTACGCCTCCAGTCTCATCGGGGCCTACGACGACATCGCCGTACCGCCGGAGAGTGCAGAGGTGGACTACGAGGGCGAGATGGCGGTGATCATCGGACGCTCCGGCCGGCGCATCACCGAGGAGAACGCGCTCGACCACGTTCTGGGCTACACCGTCGCCAACGACATCACGATGCGTGACTTCCAGTACAGGACGCACCAGTGGATGCAGGGAAAGGCATGGGACGCAAGCACTCCCCTCGGCCCCCGCATCGTCTGCCCCGGCGAGGTGGACCTCGCGAGCTGCGGCATCCGCACCGTCGTCAACGGCGAGAAGGTACAGGAATCGGATCTGTCGCAGTTGCTGTTCACGGTGCCGAACTTGATCGCGACCATCTCCACGTTCACCGCCCTCGAGCCCGGTGACGTCATTCTCACCGGCACCCCCGGTGGCGTCGGATATCGCCGGAAGCCGCAGCTGTTGCTGAAGCCGGGCGATCACGTGAGCGTGGAGATCGACGGTGTCGGATCGGTCAGCAACAGACTGGTGGCGGAAGTGCTCTGAGGCTTGGTGCTCGGCTGTCTTTGATGGACGTCAGTGCGAATTGCGCTGCAGCACAGCCACCATGCTCGAACCCGGTTCGTATCGACTGATCCACGTCGCCTGGACGGCGTGGTAGAGATCGGGCTTGCCGCTCCACACCGTCGCGGCCGTACGATTGCTGCTGTCGAGTTCGTGATGCCAGGAGCCGTCGGCGCGGTCGAGGAAGTATTCGGCGGCGACATCCCACCAGGTGCGGTAGTCCTGCTCGTAGCGGTCTTCTCGGGTGTGGCGCGCGAGTGTCGCCGCCGCACCGATCGCCTCGCACAGCACCCAGTGCAGACGTTCGGTCACGACCGGCTCCCCCGACCAGTCCGTGGTGTAGACGAATCCGGGCGTTGGCCCGAGTTGCCAGCCGTCGACCGCTGCGCGGTGGTAGAGCGCTCGGGCGGCGGCGATACGGTCGTGCCCGCTCGCATCGAGGCTTGCCTGCACGAGAAGCCGGGCCCACTCGAATCCATGGCCGACTGTGGCTCCGTAGGGCTTGAACTGGTTGGCGGTGTCGTCGCTGTTGTACTCGAGCTGCGGGATCCACTCGGCGGTGAAATGCTCCGGAACACGCCAGTCGTTCGCTTCGGCCCAGCGACATACGTTGTCGCAGATGCGCAGTGCCCGCTCGCGCCAGATCCGCGGTGCGCCGGCATCTGCAGCGGCCAGCAGTGCCTCGACCATGTGCATGTTGGCATTGATCCCGCGGTAGTCGTCGAGCACGGACCAGTCCGCAGTCCATGTTTCCGAACACATCCCGTGATGATCGTCCCAGAAACGACGTTCGACGGTATCGAGTGCCTCCTCGAGAAGCTGTCGGCCATGGGGGTGCCCCACTGCGGTAGCAGCCGACGCGGCAAGTACCACGAAGGCATGCGTGTAGGCCGATTTCACTGCTTCGGGCGAGAACGCGTCGGCACTGGACTCGAACCAACCACCGTTCGTGCTGTCTCGCAACGTCGTCAGTAATCCCTCGAACACCCGATCGGCTTTCCTCCGAGACCCCGGCCGTCCCAGCATCGAGGCGAGAAAGTGCACATGCGCCATCCGCGCGGTGATGTACGTATGGGCCGGATGATCGAGGTCGGGGTTCCCTCGGCCGTCCAACCACGCGGCACCACCGGCCGGGTGGTCGAGTGTGGTTCCGAAATCGAGAAGCCTCGACGATTCGGTGTCGAGCCACAACTGATGCGAGGGCAGCGTCAGCCAGCTGCGACCATCTCCGGTATCCATGTGTTCATTGTGCGCCCGACGAGAAAGCACCCGACGCCGGTCAGCGAGAGACGCTGTAGCGCAGGTACATCCATCCCGATACCGGGAAGAGCTTCTGTTCGGCGAGAACGAGGTCGAGGTGATGTCCCACCGGAAAGTAGGGCTTGCCACTGCCCAGGATCGTCGGCAGCAGGATGACCTCGAATTGATCGATCAGGTCGACCAGTGAGGCTGCCAAGGCTGCTCCTCCCACAGCCAGCGTTCCCTCGGTCTCCCGCTTGAGCCGCTCCACCTCGGCGATCGCGTCTGCGCTGCGCACCAGGCGGCAGCCGTCGGGAACGGAGTCGAGGGTGTCGGAGAAGACGATCCGGGGAGTGGCCTTGTACAGCTCGGCGAACTCCGCCTCTACTTCGTCGCCGTCGAGGCGTTCCGGATCTGTCCAGAAGTCTTCCATGGCCTCGTACAGTCGGCGTCCGAACAGAAACGCAGCGGTCGCTTCGGTCTGCCGATTGGAGAATCGATGTGACTCCGCGTCGGGCACCGAGAAGTCGAGACTGCCCGCCGAGTCTTCGATGTAGCCGTCGAGGGAAACATGCATGTTGTAGGTCAGTATGGCCATGTCACTCCTGGGGTCGGTTGGATTCGAGAGTATGACTTCGACGGCCCCCGGAATTCACCGGCCAGCAGGTCAGTCCAGGATCGCGGTGGCCTCCACCTCGACGAGAACGTCGGGCTCGAACAGGTAGTCCACGCCGATCAGCGACGCAGGTGGCATCGGAGTAGGTAGTCCGATCTCCTCGACGACGCGGGTGACGCCGTCCATGAACTCACCGATCCGCTCCGGAGCCCAGTGCGTGACGTAGAACGTCAGCCGCAGGACGTCCTCGAATGTTGCTCCTGCACCGGCCAATCCGATCGCGGTGTTGCGCAGCGCCTGCGCCACCTGCCCGGCGAGGTCGTTCTCGGCGATCGCCGACCCGTCCTCGTTGCGCGCAATCTGACCGCTGACGTGGATATGTCGAGCCCCCTGGCCCACTGCTACGTGGTGATACGGGGTGGGTTGCATCATGCCGGACGGGGTGAATCGAGTGACGCTCATGGAGTTCCTTTCGTGGTGACCGAATCGCGGTATAGCATTGATACTTGGTACACAAAGGACACTTCAAGGGAACCTGGTTTCATGACCGATACCGCCGATGCCGCTACAGAACTGACGATCAGTGCCCCTCACCGTGAGCTGTTGGATCAGGTACTGGACAAATGGTCACTTCAGGTGCTCAACGAACTGTGCGAGCGCCCCTGCCGATTCAACGATCTGCGCCGTGCAATTCCGGCGGTGACTCAGAAATCCCTCACCGCAACGCTGCGGAAGCTCGAACGCAACGGAATCATCGAACGCACGGTTCTCAGTACTCGCCCGGTGGCGGTGGAGTATCGAATGACGCAACTGGGCAAAACTCTTCGGGCACCCGTCGACGTGCTGTTGGCCTGGGCGGCCGCTCACATGCACGAAATCGACAGTGCACGAGAGCGATTCGACGCTCTCTGATCCGCTCACCGCAGCAGCGTGCTGCCCGAACGTTCGAGATCTCGGAGGAGAGGTACACCATGGCGAGCAATCCACAGCACTCCACCGCGCGCGCTGACGCGTTGCTGTCCGGCCTGGTTGCGATGCTGCAACCGAAGAAAGTGGTCACCGTGGGTGCCGGCAGCGCCGGAACCGCATTGTCGCGGGCTCTCGAATCGGCGGCACCCGAAGTCTCGCCCCAACTCTGGAACTTCGTCGCTAGTCCCAGCGAGTCGGTCACCGAGTCCTTGTTCGACTTGCCCCCTCGGGATCTGCACGACATGGGCCCATTCGACCTGGTCTGGATCGACGATGAATCCCTGGTGTCGAACGCACGGATCCTCCGTACTCTGTGGCCACACGTTGCGAAGGGAGGCGTTGCCGCCGTACAGAACTCGTTCTCTCCGGCCGGGTCGAATCCTCTGTGGAATGCCATTCTGCGTTTCGGTGCCGACGACATCGAGACCCTGACGCTTCCGGGAATCGGCCTTCTGAAGAAGCGATCGGAGCCCGTTCGCGAGGTCGATTTCACCGACGAGATGGTGTCCGCCACCGGGGTTCCGCTGCGGTTCGAGTCCATCGGCGTGCACGACGATGCGCCGCTGCTGGACCACGCGACCGGCGTGCTTCATGCTCTCGCGGATTCGGATCTTCGGGCGGTCCTCTTCGCGATCGGCAGTGGAGTCTCGACACTGGCTGCGCTGCAATCCCACACGTCACTGTCGGTCCGTGCGACACACAAAGCGATCGCACGCCTGCTGACCCTGTCGGTGGTGACCCGGGTGGACGATCGACTCGTTGTGGACGAGAACACGGTGAAGAGTTTTCGGAATCTTCCGCGCACGACGCCCCCACCGACCGACATGTCTCGGTACAGCCGGGACCGACCCGAATTTCTGAAGGCAATCGCACGCCAGCTGAGTACGACGGGATGGTCCTCGGAGCATCAGGTCAACGAATTGTGCAGCTTCTTCGGCGACGACTACGCGACATTGCGACGCGAGCTCGTCGACACCGGGTTTCTCGAGCGAAACAGCGCAGGTTCGATGTACCGGGCGCAGAGCAACGACTAGATCGCCTGGCCCACGGCCATGCGGAGGGGGCCCAGGATTCGGACGACGGCGTTGCGGGCAACCACAGGGTGAGGGCAGCAAACTTTGCTGGTCGCCATTCGGAGGTTTCCATGTACCTGCACGTTCAGTCACTCATTCACGACATTGCCACCGACGAGCCCGATCCGGCCGCCGCGAACGCCCTTCAGGAGGGCCTCGGTGGACAGTTCGGCGAGATGCGCACGATGATGCAGTAACTGTTCCAGGCCATGAACTTTCGTGGGGCTGCGGCCAAGCCGTACCGCGATCTGATCCAGGGAATCGGCACCGAGGAGATCAGTCACGTCGAGCTCATCGGCACCACCATCTCACGGTTGCTGGACGGCTCGCCGCAGTACCAGGGCAAGCTGGAAGACCCGCTGGACACGCCCGGTGCGGGCGGAGCCACTCCGTTGAATCTCGCTCTGTCACAGGGCAATATCCACCACTACCTCGTCGGAGCACAGGGCGCACTACCGGTCGACTCCGTCGGCAACCCGTGGAGCGGTAGCTACGTCTACAACTCCGGCAATCTGGTTCTCGACCTCATGTACAACCTGATGCTCGAGTCGACCGGCCGCCTCCAGAAATGCCGGATGTACGAGATGACCGCCAACAAGGCTGCGCGATCGACTATTTCGTACCTGATCGTGCGCGACCAGGCGCACGAGAACGGCTACGCGAAGGCCCTCGAAACCCTCGGCGTCGAGTGGAAGAAGACGCTGCCGATTCCGAAGACCAACGCCGAGAAGTTCCCGGAGGTCCAGAAATTGGTCGAACTCGGCCTGCAGAGCAAGCAGTACAGCTTCGACCTCACCGGGGCGTCCGAGGCCGGACGCATTTACCAGGGCATGTCGCCGTCCAAGGACGGCACCGACCTCGATGCCAGTGAGCAGGCCCCCGCCGGCGCTCCGATGAAGATCTCACCCGAGCGACTCGAGGAGCTCGCGCCCGGACTCGACACCGACCTCATGGAGCTCATTCAGCAGACGGCCGAGATGGAGATGGCAGATATCGACGCCACGTTCGGAAAGATGAAGTAACTCCGATACTTTTGTAGCCCGACCTCCATCGCACGACGGAGGTCGGGCTTCGTCACGTCCAGTACAGCAGCTGCGCTTCGGGTAGGACTGATTCGAGTTCTTCCACGAACCACGTCCGCATTTCCGACATCGTGTCCTTCGGGTAGACGTACTTCACGCCACCGAACTTGTTTCTCTTTGCTGTGCGGGCACTTTCGTCCATCTCGAGCTTCGTCCCCGGGTACCAGCTCAACAGCACGTCCTTGCTCGACGGCGTGAACCGATGAGTGATGATCTCGGCAGTCAGGTCCAGATCGGGAACGTCACCCAACGCCTCGGCGACATTCGAGAGAAGTCGGCCGTACTGCTCTCGCCACCCCGGGATGGGCATGATCGGAGCGATGGTGAGCCCCACTCGATATCCGGCCAGCGCAAGCTGCCGTAGCGCCTCGATTCGAGCAGGCATCCGCGCAGTTCCGCCCTCGAACCGATGCGCGATGTCATCGGCATTGACCGACAAGCGAACTCGGGTACGGCGTCGGTGGTCCAACGTCACCAACTCGGTGACGTCGTCGAATTTGGTCGTGAAGCGCAACGACACGTCATCGCCGTAATCCCCCGCGCCCACTCGACGAACGGCCTCGGCGAGGGATCCCGTCACATGCTCGATACCCAACGGATCCGTATAGCAGGACAACTCGAAGGTGGTTCCCTCGTGCCCACGTTCCTCGGTGCCGGAGGTGATCGTGCCGCGGCCTGCGTGGGTACCGATGCCGGACAGTACGTCGTCGATGTTGGCGAACACCCTGGTGATCGGCGGCCCGGACAACGACCCCGCCAGATAGCAGTACTGACAGTGGGCCGGGCATCCCTTCGCCAGATCGATACGCCAGTCGGCGCTCGGCGGAATCGGTTGTGGTTTCAGCACACTCGGTGGTGCGACCACCACGGCCATCGTCGTCTTGGCTCGCGCGTAGGTCTCTCGCTCGGTCTCGCCCCGTAGACCCGTCAGGCGGTCACCGGGCAGCACGTCGATCTCGGTCACACCGGCCGCTTCGCACCGTCGAACTATCTCCGCAGTGTGGGGAAGCTCCGATGCAGACCGCGTGATCAGGACGCGCGACGGCGTCCAGAGTCGAGTGGGTGCAGAGAGGGTGTCGTCCATTATCTGGAGTCAACGCCCGCACACGGTGGATCCTTCCCGTTTCGGGGTTACGAGATCCAGGTGTTCGACGGTACCTCGGCGGGCCTACCCAACAGATAGCCCTGTCCTTGAACGAAACTCGGCAAGGCGTCGAGCTGGTCGGGGGTTTCGATGCCTTCGACCACGCACCCCAGATGTAGATCTCGGGCGAGGTTGATGATCGCCCGAACGATACTGCTGCTCGTCTCGTCGCTGGTCATCGTGGCGGTGAACGACCGATCGATCTTCACTGCGCTCACGGGCAGTGTGGCCAGATAACGCAAGCTCGCGAATCCGGTGCCGAAGTCGTCGATGGCGATGCCGACACCCAACTCACGCAGTTCACCGAGCTGACGCAGCATCGAGGAGCCGGACTCGAGCAGCACCGACTCGGTGAGTTCGAGAATCAGGTCCGCCGGAGCCATTCGGTGCCGTCCCAGAGCCGCGCTCACCACAGCAGCCATGTCCACGTGTTGAGCCTGCCGGGCACTGAGATTGACGGCAATCGTGACGGGGACACCCGAGTCCGAATCGAGCGGGTTCGCCGTACGCCATCGCACCAGAGTTCCCAGTGCGTCGTCCAGCACACGCTCCCCGAGCTCGGAGATCAGACCGGTGTCCTCGGCCACCGGGATGAATCGGTCCGGCGTAATTCCTGCGCCCTCGTCGTCACGCAAGCGCGCGAGTGCCTCGAAGCTCGTGAGCGCTCTGCTGTCCAGGTCGTAGACCGGCTGATAGACGACGTTCAGCCTCGCAGCTCCGCGGTGTTCGGGATCGAGGGCACTCCGCAAGGTCCGCTCGATGTAAGCACGCTCGAGGGCGTTCGCGCGCAGCGCGTCGTCGAACAATTCGATCCGGTCCTTACCGAGTTGCTTGGCCCGGTACATCGCGGAATCCGCGTCCCGCAGTACCTCCTGCGCGCTGGCACCCTTGCGAACCAACACCATGCCCACGCTGGCCGACACCACGTACTGGCTGCCCTGATACACGATCGGCGCGGCGAGAACCGCTCGGATGCGCTCGGCGACGCGTTCCGCCAACCCGGCACCGGCACGCTTGTCGGCACCGCGCTCGGCCGGCAACGCATCGACGACGAGGACGAACTCGTCACCGCCGACACGGGCAATCGAATCGTTGGCTCGCAGCACCGACCGCAGCCGTCGCGCAACCTCGACGAGAACCGCATCACCGGCAGCATGCCCGCCGGTGTCGTTCACTCGTTTGAATCCGTCGAGATCGCAGAACAGCACCGCAGCAGCGGCTCCCGTGCTCTCACCGCGTGCGATCGCCGAGCCGATACGGTCGAGCAGCAGCATCCGATTGGGCAGCCCGGTCAGCGGATCCTGCAGGGCCGCTCGCTCGAGCGCGAGTTCTGCCTCGACGACGTCGGTCACTTCCCGCACCACCGAGAGGACCTCCGACACCTCACCCGACGGCCCACGTCGAAAGGGCGTGGTGCGTCGAGACAACCACCGCAGCGAGCCGTCGGCCGCGAGTACCCGATACCGGATACTGACGCTCTCGCCCTCCGGAAGCGATGCCGCGGTTCGGTCCGCCGCTCGGACGACCTCGACATCTTGTTCCACCACCCCGTCCAATCGATCCTCGCCGTCAGTGGAGTCGTCGGACCGACCGAGTCCGAGCCACGGCACCCGACCGTCCTCGACCGCTCCATCCGAAGTCGGTCCGGTCAGTAGCGACCGCAGGCTGCGAGAAGCCCACGTCACCCGGCCGGTATCGACGGCGGTGACGGTCGTGATGTCCGGTGAAGCAGTCAACACCGCGTCACGAAAGGCCCGGGCCTGCTCGAGTTCGGCTCGCGCCGCCCGCTCGGCGGAGACGTCCTCGGAGAGCACCATGGCACCGACTATCCGGCCCGAATCATCCCGCAACGGCCTCGCTTCGACCTGAAAGATTGCGCCCGTTCGGGGGCTGACGGTATCGAACGAAATCTCCTCACCCGCCACGGCCGCCAGGTAATGCGGCTCGAGCATCGCGAAGGCTTCCGGCGACACCGTGTCTCGGAGCAGCTGCCCCTCCATCCGCCGCGGGTCGTAGCCCTCGGCCACCAGACCGGCACCCTCGACGAGGACGAATCGTAGATCGCAGTCCACGACCAGAACGGACGTGTGCGGCAGGTTGGCTGCCAGCTGCCGGTATCGAGCCTCGCTCGCATCGTCGAACATCGAAGGCGAGCGGAGCAACGGACCGTAGAAGCGACGCATCCCCAGATAGATCACACCGGCAAGTGCCGTCGATGCCGTTACCGCGACGTCGAGGGTGCCGCCCATCGACTCCCGCATCGCGTCGAGCATCCCCCCGCCTGAACCTGCAGCGAGATGCGAGGCGTGGCCGTCGAATCCTGTCCACAAGTGCACCGCGTGCACCAGGTGATGCGCGGCGCAGGTCAGGAAGATCGCTGCTGTGGCCACCGCCAACCTGTTGTTGCGCAGCTGTCCGGTCCGCATCAGCCCACGGACGATGAACAGCACGATCCCCAGATACGCGGCAGCGGTGATCCCGTTGAGGACCACCACCCACACCCAGCCGCTCACAGTGCGTGCTCACCGAATCGAGTCCGACAACAGTGGCTCTGGTTCCACTCGACACAGACGACGGGCATGACGCGACCCCCAGGGTTGTAGCCCACCGCGCAGAAAGACCGGTCCGGCCGGAAAATCCGAGTCGACCAGCCGCTCAGCACTTTGATATTCGACGAAGGTTATCCCACTCCGATTACCACAGCCGCCATTGGCGCAGCCCGAAAAATAGGTGTCGGCCTGGTGATTTCACCCTCCCGCGCAGCCCTCGACACAGCGTCGAACCCCGCCGACCCCGTGGAGCCGAGTCGTCGGGTAAGAAGCTCTCATGCCTTTCGCCGACGAACTCCTCGGCCCGGACGCGGCCGGCACGCTGTTTCGGACCATGCGCACCGCCGCTCCGGGCGCAGACCTGTCGGTACTCGAAGGATCGATCGATCGGCTGGGTCCACTCGCGCTTCGAGCCCGCGCAGATCTGTTGCGTGACGGCCTGCTCTCGGCACTGCCCGGCACCTACACGGAGTTCGCCCGCATCATCCGACGTGCCGCCACCGATCCCGACTTCCAGGGCTGGTCGATCTGGCCGGTCACGAGCGCTGTCGCATCGAAGGCCGTCGAGGAGAACACCTCGAGCGCATTCGACGACGGAATGGCCTTGCTCGCCGAGCTCACCGGCCGACTCAGCTCGGAATTCGCCATCCGCTCGTTTCTTCGAGCCGACCTGGATCGGTCGCTCGCAATCGCGTCGGACTGGACGACATCCTCGGACGAGCATGTGCGGCGTCTGGCGTCTGAGGGCACCCGCCCGTATCTTCCGTGGTCGGTGCGCGTCCCCGAAATACTCGCGCGCCCGGGCGTCACGGTGCCGATCCTGGACCGGCTCTACCGAGACGACAGTGATTACGTTCGACGTTCTGTCGCGAACCATCTCAACGATGTCAGCCGAGACGTCCCGGACTTGGTCGTCGGGACCACCACCCGGTGGCTCGACAGCCCGGACGCACACACCGAAAAGCTTGTGCGACATGCACTTCGGACGGTGATCAAGAAGGGAAACCAGGACGCGCTCGAGCTGCTCGGGTTCGCTCCGGCCGACCTCGATGTGGACGGCCCCACCCTCGACGTCACGGAGCTGCCCATGGGCGGAGAAGTGGAGTTCACGGCCTCGATCCGCAACGTCGGCACCGAACCGGCCAAGGTTGCGATCGACTACATCGTGCATCACACCAAAGCCAACGGTGGGGTGACGGGGAAGACGTTCAAGCTGACGACCGGAACGATCACGCCCGGCGACAGCATCGATGTGCGGCGGCAGCATTCGTTCAAGCCGCTGACCACACGGAAGTACTACCCCGGCCCACACTCCATCGAGCTCCAGATCAACGGTGTGAGTTACGGTCGCGCCGATGTCGGACGGGTCGACGGGCAAGCGCGAGATCACCGAGGGAGTTGCGACGAGCACGGCGATGCCGAGCACCACCGCCAGCCACCGCCACTTCTTGCGCACCTCTTCGACCGTACGGACGTACCCGAGGTGCTGCATGTGAGCTGCACGACGCTCGCCGCTAGCCCCCGAGCGAGAACTCCGCGCGACCGTAACTCACACCGTTGATCTGGAGCTCGATGGAGTGTGGGCCGGGGTAGTACTTCCGTGTGGTCAGCGGCTTGAACGAATGCTGCCGCCGC
>NZ_NOZF01000068.1:0-1487 GCF_002258565.1 Rhodococcus sp. 05-2254-6 | reverse complement strand
CTGCGTGCCCGAGAGGCCGCGGAAGTCCCTGATTCGGGGAAGGGCAATGGAGACCAGACGGTCGAGGAACTCCCACATGCGGTCGCCACGGAGGGTGACGCGTGCGCCGATGGGCATTCCTTCGCGCAGCTTGAACTGTGCGATGGACTTGCGGGCCTTGCGGATCTCCGGCTTCTGGCCGGTGATGGCAGCGAGGTCGGCAACTGCACCGTTGATCAGCTTGGCGTCACGGGCGGCGTCGCCGACACCCATGTTGACGACGACCTTGACGATTCCGGGAATCTGCATGACGTTCTCGTATGCAAATTCGGTGTTCAGGGCGTCTTTGATCTCGGCGCGGTAGCGCGCCTTGAGGCGGGGCTGTTCGCCCGCGATGTTTTCGGTGGTAGTCATCTCAGATGTCCTTCCCGTTCTTGCGGGAAACACGAACGCGCTTGCCGGATTCCTCATCGGTCCGGTAGCCCACGCGAGTGGGGTTTCCGTCCGAGTCGACCACTGCGACGTTCGATACGTGGATCGGGGCTTCCTGAGTGACGATGCCACCCGAGGATGCGCCGCGCTGGTTGGCGGAGACCGCGGTGTGCTTCTTGATGCGATTCACACCCTCGACCAGAACCTTGGAGTCAGCGGGGTAGGCCTGAATGACCTTGCCCTTGGCACCCTTGTCCTTGCCTGCGATCACGAGAACGGTGTCGCCCTTGTGCACCTTCATTTACAGCACCTCCGGGGCGAGCGAGACGATCTTCATGAACTTCTTCTCACGCAGCTCACGGCCGACCGGGCCGAAGATACGAGTTCCACGGGGATCGTTGTCGGGCTTGATCAGCACCGCAGCGTTCTCGTCGAAACGGATGTACGAGCCATCCGGACGGCGACGCTCCTTGATGGTGCGGACGATGACCGCCTTGACGACCTCACCCTTCTTGATGTTTCCACCGGGAATGGCGTCCTTCACCGTAGCTACGATGATGTCGCCGATTCCGGCGTAGCGACGTGACGAACCACCGAGAACGCGGATGCAAAGGATTTCCTTCGCGCCCGTGTTATCAGCGACGCGTACTCGCGACTCCTGCTGAATCACTAACTTCTCCTTGACCTGGATGTACGTACGTGCCGGATTTCCGTCCCGACACGCGCGGTCGGATGCCGAGAGCGGGCGCACGAAGACACACCGCTGCCACAGGCAACCGGTCAAGTGTAGGGGAACGGGCCTCCAGGATCCAAATCGCCATCGCTCGAGCACCGGCCGTCGCCTGCGAACACAGAACTCTCGGTACGGTTTCGGAGATGGGACATCTTCGGATCAGCGGGGCGCGGCGATGACGTCGACGGGCGACGACGGCGGTTGGTGGTCGAGTCTGCCACTGGATCGGGTCGTCCGACTGCACGGTGCCACCGAGCGGGAACTCGCCGAGTCCGTGAACCCTCTGCCGTCGGACGCGCCCTCGATCGTGTTCTTCGCGGTCGATCCCGCGACGGCGAACCGT
>NZ_NOZF01000064.1:0-1535 GCF_002258565.1 Rhodococcus sp. 05-2254-6 | reverse complement strand
TCCATCCCGCCGCCACTGCTCCGCCCAGCTCTGCAACATTCGTTCGGTTGCACCGGGATCGGTGTGTCGCAGGCTCGGGAAGTGCGTCCACGACTGCGGGTCGCTGCAGATCGCGTACAGCTCATCGAGATCCGTGCCGACCGGCTCGTCGAGATCGAGACGCGAGGTTCGTGTTGGCACACCATGGATCCTAGGGGTGAAGAAGTCTGGTAGACCGGTGGTACACGATCGAGCGAAGGGTGTCACCGTCATGGCCGAGTGGATCAAGAAGATGGAAGAGAACGCGAAAGGCCTCATCGCCGAGGCAGAGCAGGAACTGACCGCACTCGAAGGCGTGGACACCGTCGACCTCACTGCCGATGATGCGGACGACGAGGGCGGCCCCGCCCCTTCCGAATCGGTCACCAGTGACGATGCCCGCGAGCAGATCACGGACTGAACTCCCGATACGGACCGGTCGACCGCGACCGTACTGGACGGCTCAACCGTCGAACAACGACCAACAGATACTGCTTCTTCTCTCCTGGTCTTCCAGCACCAGTTTTCGCACATTGTTCGGGAGCCGGTCGCGCTGCCATTCGAGTTCCTTCAGACCTGCACTCGGCTCCAGGCCGTCACGCGCGGCCGCCCGAGCTGCCTTGATGGCATAGGCGGCCGCTCCGAGGTCGTGTTCGGGTACGTGTGCCACACAGGCTGCCTGCCCCGCGGCGTATGCGGCGAAGCGAGCGCAACCGTGCAGCGGCCGTGCCGCACCCATGGCGTGCCCGCCGAGGGCGCGGGTGGCCATCATCGCGAGCTCGCCGCGCGTCCACCCACGAATGCCCTCGATTGCCTCACGCGGCCGCGGGTCGGAAGGTTCGAGCTCCTCGAACAGGTGGAGAACATGTTCGGCACACTCGGCCGCCCAGAGCGCGAGGCTCCGATGGTCGTCGTCGGACAGAAGCCCGCCGCGATGCACGGTGATGAGGCGCGGATCTCGGACGGCGGGGAGAATCATGCGAGGCGAACCTTCCGGTATCGAACGTGCAGACTGCGGCCGAGAGTCCGTTCCGGACCCAACCGAGCACGAAAAAAGACCCAGGACATATGTCCTGGGTCTTCTTCAGTGGTAGCGGGGACAGGATTTGAACCTGCGACCTCTGGGTTATGAGCCCAGCGAGCTACCGAGCTGCTCCACCCCGCGTTGCGTCTACGAAGTTACTCCCGTGCGTACAACCAATGCAAATCACGTGACTTCTCCGCGCTCTCGCGCACCCCGAACGAGTACACCGCGACGCGTCACGACACGCGTTTATCACGCCGAACGCCGCAGAAAATAGTGCTCCGCGTCTCTTTTGAGGCGTGTTTCGAGTCACATAACGTTCGGGTTACGAAGTAGAAACATTAGCGCCACGAGCTGGTCTGAGCTGCGGAAACACCCCCTCGCTTCCCACTATGTGGACATCGACTATCCCATTCCGGCTCAGTGACGGTGAACGGATCCTCGACTACCTTCACGGACGGCCCTAAACCGCTGGGCCTGCACCACCCCGCCG
>NZ_NOZF01000158.1:0-1689 GCF_002258565.1 Rhodococcus sp. 05-2254-6 | reverse complement strand
GATCTCGGGATGCCGCACGCGGGTCTGCGGGAATTCCACGGCGTCGACGACCCCGACGAGCCCGCCGTAGACGATGAATTCGTTCTCGCTGCCCCGGACCATTCTGATGAGATTGCGGGGTTCGGCCAAGCCGCTGGCCTCCACCACGATCACGTCGATGGCGGACCGACGGTGTGCGAGGGCGTCGAACATCGCGTCCATGTCGCTGATGTCGACGGCGCAACAGATGCATCCGTTGCCGAGCGAGACCATCGAATCGACCTGGCCGGCCACGAGCATCGAGTCGATGTTGATCGCCCCGAAGTCGTTGACCACAACACCTATTCGGATACCGGAATCATTGCGCAACAGGTGGTTCAGCAGGGTGGTCTTGCCTGCGCCGAGAAAGCCCGCAACTATCACCACCGGAATTCGTCGACGCGCCACGGCGTCCGAGACTACCGGTCGGCGAGAATCTGCTTCAGCAGGCCTCGAGCGAACGTCGACACACTGCTCACGTTGTCCGGGGTCGCGAGTGCTTCCAGGCCGTCGACGCCCAACGCATTCACGTACGGGGACACGCTCTCGAGCAACCTGGACAACGCGCTGCGCCCCTCGTCCGCGGGGCCCGCGCCGCTGGGTGCTGCCGCAGACGCGGCGGTGTCGGTGGTGGCAGTCGCGGCGGGGGCAGCCGCAGGGGTGGTCGCGGCGTCCGTTGGGGTCGAGGGGGTTTCGGCCCCGAGGAGGTAGTCGATGATCCCCGTCGAGATGGCGATCGCATGCTCGAGCTGACCGTCCGAGCTCTCCAGCAGAGCTGCGTCGTCGGGGTTGGATCCGTTGCCCATCTCCACGAACACAAGAGGCACCGTGGTCAGCGCAGGACCGGCGACATCGGATCGCTCCTGTATTCCGTTCTCGACACCCGCGTAGTTCGCGGGCTCGAAGCCTGCGCGCACGTAGGAGTCTCGCATCAGCGTCGACGCCGAACGTCCCCCCTGGGACTGGGCAGCGTCGGCAGCGGCGCTCGGAATCGGCAGAGTGGGCACGATCAGATGGAACCCGTGCCTGTCGGTGTCGGTCGTCGTACTCGTGGAGTCCGCATGGATACTCACGGCCACGTCGGCCCCGGACTCACTGGCTGCCTTCGCCCTGTCGTCGACGCATCCGCCCCAGCCGGTGTCGTCTGCTCGACTCGTCTTCACCGTCGCACCCAGACTCTCCAGGCTCGATCGGACGAGCTCGCTGACTTTCCAGTTGATCGTGTGCTCGGGCACGCCGTCCACTGTGGTCATGCCGGTGGTCTGGCAATCCTTGGTGCCGCCCCGTCCGTCGTTCACCTGCCGCTGCAGATTCTCCGAGTGTGCGGTGCCCTGGTGACCCGGATCGAGGAACACTGTCTTCCCCGACAACTCCGTGCCTGCGGCGGGTGCCGTGCCGGCCGGTGCTGCCATGGCAGGCGCGGACACGAGCACCCCGGCACCGAGAATCCCGACGCACATCAGCGCCGTCACTACCGATCTGGTCATCGGTGCAGATTTCATAGCGTCTGGCGCAACGGTGGAACTCGCTGCGCAACTCCCCTCTCGACCCCTCGGACACCGCTGATCCGAGCGGGTCACCGCACCGCGGGGCACCACACGTCACAACAGACACTTGCGCCTCAAGTGAAGCAGATATTGCCGTCGACGCGTCTCGGGTGATCTTTCGTTA
>NZ_NOZF01000095.1:0-1769 GCF_002258565.1 Rhodococcus sp. 05-2254-6 | reverse complement strand
ATCACAGTGTGTTCCGAACGTGGCAGCAACAGTGCAACAACGTCCTCTACTCCCACCCCACGCCCAGCCAACAAATGAGCCAACTGCGTCGATGTGTCGTCCAACTCCTGATACGTCCACGACCGACCCTCGAACACCACCGCTATGACGTCCGGCCGCACCCTCACCTGCTCGGCGAACAACTCCGGAATCGCGGGGTCCACGATCGATTCATTTAGCACTGACCGCGCTCCGAGGGCGTCCAGCTGCGTCAGTTCTCTCTCGTCAAGCAAGTCGATTGACGCCACCGAGCGGTCCGTGCCGGCGAGCATCGTCGTGAGCACCCGCTGCCAGCGGGTAACAAGTTGTTTTACAGTTTCGGCGTCATAGACGTCGGTGCGGTACTCGACCAGACCCCCAATGCCTATGGGACGGCCGGAGTTGTCGAACCGCTCACGCAGGCTGAAAGTCAAGTCCATTCGAGCGGTCAAGGTGTCCGTGCGCTGCGGGGAAATGTCGAGACCTGGCAGAGACAGATCGGGCAGGGTGACGTTTTGCCAGGCGAACAGGATTTGGATCAACGGATGGTGAGCCTGCGTACGGACCGGATTGAGGCGCTCGACAAGCGCATCGAACGGCACATCTTGGTTCGCGAACGCGTCCAGGCTCCGCTCCCGTACCTCCTCCAACAAATCACCGAAGTTCATCTCGGCTGAAACCCGCGTACGCAACACCAGCGTGTTGACGAAAAACCCGACCATGCCGTCAAACTCGGTTCGCCCCCGCCCCGCCGTCGGCACCCCGAACGCCACATCCGCGCTCCCGCTCAAACGCGCCAACAGCACCGAAAGCGCCGCCGACATCACCATGAACGTCGTCGCATTGCGTTCCCGCGCCACAACCCGCACGAGTTCCTGCAGTTCGGCGGGCCATTCGACGACGACTTGGCCGCCCTGATGGTTGGCGACGGCGGGGTAAGGCCGGTCCGTGGGAAGCTCCAGCAGTCCCGCGTATCCAGCGAGGTTCCGCTCCCAGAAAACTGTTTGTCGACCAGATCGGGTATTAGGATCGTCGGCCTCGCCGAGGAGCTTGTGCTGCCAGATTGTGAAGTCGGCGTACTGAACGGGCAACGGCTCCCAGCCTGGCTCCGTCCGGGTGGTGCGGGCCTGATATGCGGTAGTCAGGTCGCGAACCAGCGGCGAGAGAGATGATCCGTCGGCGGCGATGTGGTGCATTGCCAGGGCCAGATGGTGTTCCGTGGTCGAGACTGCGAAAAGCCTTGCACGAAAGGGAATCTCGGTTTCTAAGTCGAAGGCGTGGCGGGTGACAATACCGACCGCCTCATCCAACTGTTGATCGGTCCAGTTGGTGGCGTCGATGACTTTGCAGGCGACAAGCCCTTCAGAGGCATCGAGAATGCACTGCTCGGGCACGCCAGCCGTAGCGGGAAACACTGTGCGAACACTCTCGTGCCGGGCTACGACATCGGCAACCGCCAGGGTCAGCGCGTCGACGTCGAGTAGACCGATTAGGCGTAGTACCAGAGGGATGTTGTATGTCGCCGATGGTCCCTCTAGCTGATGGATGAACCACAACCGACGCTGGGCGAACGACAGCGGCAACTGGGCCGGACGCGCATATGGCTCCCAGATTTGCCTGGTGCCCGACTGTCCTCCACCCACCACACGAGCCAGGCCCGCTACGGTGGGGGCTTCCATGAGTGCACGGACGCTGATTTCACAGTCGAAGGTTTCCTGCACGGCGGCTACGACACGCATCGCAGAGAGCGA
>NZ_NOZF01000150.1:0-1811 GCF_002258565.1 Rhodococcus sp. 05-2254-6 | reverse complement strand
GTTGCCGTGTGTTCCGAACGTGGCAGCAACAGTGCAACAACGTCCTCTACTCCCACCCCACGCCCAGCCAACAAATGAGCCAACTGCGTCGATGTGTCGTCCAACTCCTGATACGTCCACGACCGACCCTCGAACACCACCGCTATGACGTCCGGCCGCACCCTCACCTGCTCGGCGAACAACTCCGGAATCGCGGGGTCCACGATCGATTCATTTAGCACTGACCGCGCTCCGAGGGCGTCCAGCTGCGTCAGTTCTCTCTCGTCAAGCAAGTCGATTGACGCCACCGAGCGGTCCGTGCCGGCGAGCATCGTCGTGAGCACCCGCTGCCAGCGGGTAACAAGTTGTTTTACAGTTTCGGCGTCATAGACGTCGGTGCGGTACTCGACCAGACCCCCAATGCCTATGGGACGGCCGGAGTTGTCGAACCGCTCACGCAGGCTGAAAGTCAAGTCCATTCGAGCGGTCAAGGTGTCCGTGCGCTGCGGGGAAATGTCGAGACCTGGCAGAGACAGATCGGGCAGGGTGACGTTTTGCCAGGCGAACAGGATTTGGATCAACGGATGGTGAGCCTGCGTACGGACCGGATTGAGGCGCTCGACAAGCGCATCGAACGGCACATCTTGGTTCGCGAACGCGTCCAGGCTCCGCTCCCGTACCTCCTCCAACAAATCACCGAAGTTCATCTCGGCTGAAACCCGCGTACGCAACACCAGCGTGTTGACGAAAAACCCGACCATGCCGTCAAACTCGGTTCGCCCCCGCCCCGCCGTCGGCACCCCGAACGCCACATCCGCGCTCCCGCTCAAACGCGCCAACAGCACCGAAAGCGCCGCCGACATCACCATGAACGTCGTCGCATTGCGTTCCCGCGCCACAACCCGCACGAGTTCCTGCAGTTCGGCGGGCCATTCGACGACGACTTGGCCGCCCTGATGGTTGGCGACGGCGGGGCGGGGGCGAACCGAGTTTGACGGCATGGTCGGGTTTTTCGTCAACACGCTGGTGTTGCGTACGCGGGTTTCAGCCGAGATGAACTTCGGTGATTTGTTGGAGGAGGTACGGGAGCGGAGCCTGGACGCGTTCGCGAACCAAGATGTGCCGTTCGATGCGCTTGTCGAGCGCCTCAATCCGGTCCGTACGCAGGCTCACCATCCGTTGATCCAAATCCTGTTCGCCTGGCAGAACGACCCGGTCCCCGACATCTCGGTGCCGGGTCTCGACGTGGAGACGGCGTCAGTCGACATCGGAGCCGCTCGAATGGACCTGGCATTCAGCCTGCGCGAGCGGTTCACTGCGGACGGTCAGCCCGATGGGATCAGCGGAATCGTCGAGTACCGCACCGACATCTTCAACGCCGAGACCGTAAAGCGCATGGCGGCTCGGTGGCAGCAGCTATTGATTGCGATGGCGGCGGGCCCGGATCGTCCTTTGGCTTCGTTCGACATCCTGGGTGAGGATGAGCTGACGCAGCTGGACGTACTGGGTAACAGGTCGGCTGTGACGGAGTCCGTTGCTGGCGTGTCGATTCCGGAGTTGTTCGCCGAGCAGGTGAGGGTGCGGCCGGACGTCATAGCGGTGGTGTTCGAGGGTCGGTCGTGGACGTATCAGGAGTTGGACGACACATCGACGCAGTTGGCTCATTTGTTGGCTGGGCGTGGGGTGGGAGTAGAGGACGTTGTTGCACTGTTGCTGCCACGTTCGGAACACACTGTGATAGCCATACTTTCGGTGCTGAAGCTGGGTTCTGCTTACTTGCCGATCGACATCAACACCCCTGACGAGCGCCTGGCATTCGTTCTACAAGACGC
>NZ_NOZF01000023.1:0-1870 GCF_002258565.1 Rhodococcus sp. 05-2254-6 | reverse complement strand
CGACGCCATCGCATCGTGCTGCCTCGAGCTCGACGAGGGCAACAAGTACGCCGCCGGACATCCTGCTGCGCATGTCCTTCCTGCAGCGATCGCCGCGGCCAGGCTGGCATCGACGCCGATCTCGGGCCGGGCCTTCCTGACGGCCGTCGTAGCGGGCTACGAGGTTGCCGCTCGATTCGGCTGGGCATTGACCCGCCACAGTGCGTGGCACACCCATGGACACTGGGGTGCCACGGGCGCGGCCACGGCAGCCGCGTCGATTCGTGGTGCCGATGCGAACGAGGTTGCCGCGGCGATCGACTCGTCGTCTGCGTTGATTCAGGTAGCGCCCTGGGCGGTGGTTCTCGACGGCAATTTCTCGCGAAACCTGTGGATCGGCGGTGCCGCACGGGCGGGCGTGACCGCGGCCAGGCTCGCCCGGTCCGGGGTCGTCCACAATTCGGGGGCCATCGAGCACACCCTGGGCGCTCTGGTCGGGACACTGGACACGTCCCGACTGACCGAGGATCTCGGCGACCGATGGCTCACGCTGGAGGGCTACACGAAACAGCACGCCAGCTGCTCGTACACACACGCCGCCGTGGACGCTGTGCAGAGCCTGCGCGCTGCCGCCGAATGGTCCGCCGCCGACATCGAACATGTTCGGGTGCGAACACATTCGTTGGCGGAGCCCCTGTTCCGCCGACATCCGTCGAACAGGTTGGGCGCGATGTTCTCGCTGCCGTTCGTGGTGGCCGCCGCGTTCGTGTCCGACGCGATAGACGTCGACTCTCTGGACCCCCGAGGTTCGGGCTTCTCGACGGCCGAATCGTTCAGCGCCCGAGTCGACGTCGCATCGTCGAGCGAGCTCGACGCGCTGCTACCCGAGCGCCGAGCCGCCGAAGTGACGATCGAATTTCGGAACGGCACCACACTTTCGGCGACTGCCCCGAATCCGCTGGGCGACATCGACCATTTTCCGATGGATTACAGCGCGGTGCGCGCCAAGATCGCCCGATTGGTCGGCGAATCCGATACCGCGGTCATCGAGGACATCGTCGACTCCCTCGGCGATACGGAGGACGTTGCGGCGCTGTTGCGCGCACTACCGATTCGCTAGCGTCGACCGATACGCACCTCGCCGACGAATTCATCTGCAACACAGGACAATGTCTGTCGTAGCGAATCCGGCACGGTGACCGTCACCTGAACCAGGTACTGATCGACGATGTGGTGGACGACGACGTACCGGGTCCGGGCGAAGAACAACCGACCGGCGCAGTCGTAGCGACCCGCGATCGAGACGGACGGTAGACCGCAGAACGAACCTCGGTCGTGACTGATCTCGACCCAGCCGGGCAGTGCCCGCGCGTCTCCGAAGCCGCACTCCAGTAGGGCATCCGGGTCGACCGACCGTGCGAGCTTCCCGACCAGAACCACCGCATTCGGTACGAATCCGTCGACTGCGTTCGCCGGCGAGCAAAGCACCGCGGTGGCGTGTGGGAAGTGAAGCTCTGAAACAGCCTCCCAGTCCGGTAGCACCGGGAGCTCGAGCCCGAACCTGTCGCATTCGTCGCGATGCACCGGTGCCAGTTCGACACCCTGCTGCTGGAGATAGGTGTATACCGTCCTTTGTCGAACCGTCACTGGACAGTGTTCCTTCCACCGACAGTGGATGCGGCACGGTCGGCGCGGATACGCTCGCGCAGCCTGGGTGGGCGCAGCAACTCCCGCGCATCGTCGTGGCCCAGTTGCGCACGAGCCCAGGGATTGTCTCGACACCACAGAAGCAGCGCGAGCAGCGAATTCGGTTCGACCTTCTTCTCACACGCCATGATGACCAGCTCCGGTTCGTCGGTCTCGCTCGATCGGCGCGGGACTCTGATCACCG
>NZ_NOZF01000178.1:0-2054 GCF_002258565.1 Rhodococcus sp. 05-2254-6 | reverse complement strand
CAGGCACCGATCGCACCGTAGGTGGGCATGATGCCGATCAGCAGGCTGCCGGTCGCCATCATGAGCATCGTGGTGACGAGAACGAACTTGCGGCCCTTCTTGTCCGCGATCCGGCCGAACACGATGCCGCCGAGGGGCCGCATCAGGAATCCGACGGCGAACACTGCCAACGTCGACAGCAGTGCCGAGACCGGATCTGCCTGGCTGAACATCGCCGCCGCGATGAACGGTGCGAACACCGCGTAGGCGCTCCACTCGTACCATTCGAGAACGTTGCCGACGGTGCTGGCGAACAGCGATTTCTTCCGCGAGGAGATATCGGGTGCCGAGCGGGTATCGCGTGATGATCCGACGGTCATGGAGTGTCGCTTTCGGTCGAATGAGTCTGCACTGGAACAGGTTTGAGTGCTGCACGCCGAATCTTCCCGGTCTGGGTCTTGGGAAGTTCGTCGATGATGTGAATGGCCTTCGGGCGTTTGTAGGCCGCCAGTCGGTCGCGTGCGAAATCCACCAGCGCATCCGGCGTCACCGTGGTGCCGTTGCGCAGGGATACGTAGGCCACCACCGATTCGCCCTGGTAGTCGTCGGGCCTGCCCACCACAGCGGCCTCGAACACCGCGGGATGTTCGTAGAGGGTGTCCTCGACCTCTCGGGGCCAGACCTTGTACCCCGACACGTTGATCTGATCCTTGAGCCGGTCGACGAGATACACCCATCCGCCTTCGTCGATGATCGCCACGTCTCCCGTACGAAGACGACCTCCGGGCATCGTCGACGCGGTCGCATCGGGATTGCGCCAATAGCCCGAGACCACCTGCGGACCCGAGATCTCCAGCTCCCCCGCGATTCCCGCGGCCGTCGGCTCCCCGGAGGAGTCCAACGTACGCAACGTCACTCGCGGCAACGGCAGCCCGACGGACAGCGACCCACTTGCGGAGTCCACCGGCGCTCGGGTGCCGGGCGGCACCGCGATGACGCCCGCTGTCGTTTCGGTCATGCCGTACGCGTTGTGGATGTAGCACCCGAATGCGGACTCGAAAGCGGTGACCGTTGCGGGCGGAATGGGTGCGCCGCCGGAGTACAAGGCCTTCACCGACTCGAAGTGGGCACGCGTCGCACCTGCAGTCTCGGAGATCGCGTTGAACACCGTGATCGACCCGATGGTGTACGTGACGCGGTGCTCGACGAAGGCGTCGAGAGTGACTGACGCATGGAAACGGTGAGCGAAGACGAGCACACAGTCGCGTATCAGAGCAACCGCCGCGTCGAGCATCGCGCCGGTGATGTGAAACAGCGGCGCGACGGCGAACACGACGTCCCCGTCGGCGAGACCGGCCCGTTCCCCGAAATCCAGGGCCGTCGCGAATGCGTTCGCATGCGAGATCTGCGCACCCTTCGGCGGTCCCGTGGTTCCGGACGTGTAGGCCAGGAGTGCGAGATCGTCCGGGTGCGGGGCGAATTCGGGAACGGACCGGCCACGGTACAGATCGATCAGGCCCATGAGATCGTCGTCGGGCCGGGGGGTCACGCGAGACGTCGAAGAGAAGACGCGCGGGTCGTTGCGGGTCTGCAGGTCCAGTCCACTGGTGCTCACGAGCAGCCGAACCGTACTACCCCGCAGCGTCGAACCGAGGGCTTCGAGATCGTGTTCGTCGCAGACGAGCGCGATCGGTTCTGCGTCGTCGATCAGCGTTCGCAGTTCGCGATTGCGGTACATCGGGTTGAGGATCAACGCGACCGCCCCGATCTTCCACAGCGCGAGAAAGGTCAGGGGGTACTGCGGAATGTTCTGCAGATAGATGCCGACACGGTCGCCGCGCGTCACTCCACGGTCGATCATGGCGGCCGCAAGGGCGTCGGATGCCTCGTCCGCCTCGCGGGCGGTGAGCACGGAGTCGAAGTACGCCAGCGCCGGCCGGTCCGGGGCGTCGGACACTCTCCTGCGCCATCCGTCGAGGACGGTCGCAGGCCCGATCGCTCTGTCGAGGGTCATGGACGGCCCTTTCGGTTGACCGGAATCTCGGCCCAGGAGGACCGACCGAACACTCGCTCGG
>NZ_NOZF01000015.1:0-2191 GCF_002258565.1 Rhodococcus sp. 05-2254-6 | reverse complement strand
CGCGTTCCTCGAAGACCTCGAGCGGCAGGCCACCAAGTTCGAGGAGATGCGTGATCGGTCCCTCGCCCGCGAACGCGCGAAGGCCGAAGCACGCGCGTCGTAAGCTCAGATCGGCTGGTGTGCCCGGTACCGACTTCGGTGCCGGGCACCACTGTTTTCCGGGATCTGTCTTCCGACCGTTGTCCCCGGCCCACCGAGGTCACCATGATCACGTTCCCTCCGTTCCAAAGGCTTCCCTCATGACACTGCAGATCGGCTCGCTGGAGTTGCGCAGCCCCGTCGTCCTCGCACCGATGGCCGGCGTCACCAATGTGGCGTTCCGCACCCTGTGCCGGGAGCAGGAGCTGGAGCGGGCCGGCAGTACCTCGGGTCTGTACGTCTGCGAGATGGTCACAGCGCGAGCGCTCGTCGAACGGCAGCCGGCCACTATGCACATGACGACGTTCGGCCCGACCGAAACTCCACGGTCGCTGCAGCTCTACACCGTCGATCCGGACACCACGTACGCCGCCGCGAAAATGATCGTCGACGACGATCTGGCCGACCACATAGACATGAACTTCGGCTGCCCGGTTCCGAAAGTCACCCGAAAAGGCGGCGGTGCCGCACTGCCCTACAAGCGAAACCTGTTCGGCCGCATAGTCGCGGCTGCCGTCAAGGCCACCGAGGGCACCGACATTCCCGTCACCGTCAAGTTCCGCGTCGGCATCGACGAGAACCACCACACTCATCTCGATGCAGGACGGATCGCCGCAGGCGAGGGCGCAGCGGCGGTGGCCCTGCACGCCCGAACCGCCTCGCAGCGTTACTCCGGAACCGCCGACTGGAACGAGATCGCTCGACTCAAGGAACATGTCTCCGGCATCCCGGTCCTGGGCAACGGCGACATCTTCTCCGCGTCCGACGCGGTCCGCATGATGGCGGAGACGGGCTGCGACGGCGTCGTCGTCGGGCGTGGTTGCCTCGGTAGGCCCTGGCTGTTCGCCGAACTCAGCGCCCGCCTCAACGGTCGACCCGAACCAACTCCACCCACCCTCGGCGAGGTGGCCACCATCATCGCTCGGCATGCCGAGTTGCTCGCCGAGCATCACGGCGAGAAGAAGGGCCTGCGAGAGCTGCGCAAGCACGTCTCCTGGTACCTGCGCGGATTCCCGGCCGGATCCGACCTTCGAGTCTCGATGGCATTGGTCTCGACCTTGACCGAGCTGGACGACCTTCTGGCGCAACTCGATCCGACCGTTCCGTTTCCCAAGGACGCCGAGGGCCCCCGTGGTCGACAGGGCTCACCCGGCGCGGTGTCGCTGCCCGACGGTTGGCTCGACGATCCCGAGGACGTCTGCGTGCCCGCCGGTGCCGACCTGATGCACTCCGGCGGCTGATTTGCAGCTGACCAGCCGCCGACCTCGCACGAGTGGACCATGCCGCTCGAGTCAGTACTATGGCTGGGATCGCCGAGCAGGCGGCGTGTGCGTGTGATGGAAGGCCAGGTTCGAATTCGTGGGAGACGATCGAGAGTCGGGCCCGTCTGTGCCCGAGGGTCGCGCCCCATGGGAGCGCCCGCTGTCTTCAATCAGACAAACCGGCTCAATCGGACGGTCGGGGCAGCGCCCACCTCATTCCGAGCAGCCTGCAACGCCGGACGAGGAGCAACCGCCGCAGCCCGGGGACAGTGGCAGGCTCGGCAAACGATCGCCGCGTAACGCCGACACCGTCTCGGTCGCCGAGTTGGTGGACAAGATGTCCCGCTCGGGATCGACGCGGCGGGTGCCGGACGACCGTCCCGAGGTCGAAGAGCCGACCGAGGTCATCGCCCCCATCACCGATTCCACTCCCCCGCCTGCCCGAGCAGTACCGCCGACTCCGCCGCCGCACGCGGCACCGGAACCGGTGGGTGCGCCCGCAACGGATCGCCCGGCTCTGACACGGTTGGCGATGAGCCGGGTGCGTCGACGCCGTCGGGTGCGGATGATCGGCCGAAGCCTGGTCTCTCTCGTCGCGATCCTGGCGGTGGCCCTGACCGGAGTGGTGTGGGGATATCTCCGCAACACCGATCAGGGATTTCTACAGGTCGCCGCACTCGATCCCGATTCGACCGACGTCGTCGACGCCGAAGGCCAATACGGCGACGAGACGTACCTGATCGTGGGCACCGACACCCGCACCGGGGCCAGCGGCGAGGTGGGTGCCGGCA
>NZ_NOZF01000061.1:0-2226 GCF_002258565.1 Rhodococcus sp. 05-2254-6 | reverse complement strand
GGTATCTCTTACGAAAGAGGTGTGTATGTATCTCTCTTCATCGCCCCTCTCCTTTCTCGTGTACCTCTCTTCACTTCTATGTGGCAGTAGTGGCAGTAATTCCCAGATAGGGCCTCCAACCAGCGCAAACAGACAGCCACTTACCGAAAAAGACGCGGCAACAAGCGGCAGTAGAAGTGGCAATACGGAGAAAACAAGGAGATGTGATGTCCCAATCGAGAGCACGAACCGAAGCTCGACGAGCGGCCCGCAGAGCCAAGGACGACGGCAGCGGCAAGAGACCGAGCGGCGACCCGATAGCGATCGTCCGGCGCGTCATCGACAGCGTTGTCGGTCTCGAGGTCGACCCGAACGGCGACACCGTGCCGCTCGATCTGAGCGTCGACCAGTTGCTCGCAGTCGGGCAGCTCGCGGCCAAGCTCGCCGAGATCCAACAGACCGAGTATCGCGACGGCCTCGAACTCGCTCGGCTCGCACTCGAGCACCAGACCCCTACCGAGCCTGCATCGACCGGTACAGGCAGCACAACCAACGAAGGAGCAACCAGATGAACAACGGCATCGACTCGAGCAACTGGGACCAGAGTGTCGGCGGGTTCAGTCCCGGCGAGGCATCGGAGATCCAGGGCAACGTCAATGCGATCAGCGAGCGAGACCTCAAGGCGCGTGCGAGGGCAGATGCAGAGCGTCGAGCCGCAGAGAACGACCGGGAGCGCGCGAGCGGCATCGGGGTATCACCGACCCTCGACCACGAGTTCGGGCAGCGGCTCACCGACGGGCCGCTCAAGGGCATCAAGCGCAACGCGGCCGCGGCGAAGAAGGTGCAGTACCGGCTGGCCGAGGAACGAGAGGAACTGCTGAACCTCGTGCCCGGGGCGCGCGACGGCGAATTACTCGCCGCGGCATGGGAAGCGGCAGATGCGAAGACGAAGGTGCCCTCGATCATGGTGGCGGCGCAGGAGTTCGACAGGACTGCGATCCCGACGACGCACCCGATAGCGCGGCACGGACAGTTCGAGGAGCGGCTACGCATTCACCACGCGGCCGAGAACCGCGAGGCTGTACTTGCGGTGTGGTACGAGATCGAGCAGTTTCTCGGCGAGCAGTCGACGTCGATCCTCGATGAAGCCGTGCGGGCATACCGAACTCTGGTCGATGCGACCGGTGAGGTCGACAACGCCGATGCTGTGATCGCGGACGGTCGGCCCGAGGTGCTCGAGGCATTCCAGCAGTGGCCGACGGTGGCCGAGTCCTGGCGTCAGGTGCAGTGTGTTCGGCAGTGGCTCGCGCTGGTGGAGAACAACGGCTTTCGGGAGGACCGCCCCGAGTCGTTGATCCGGACGGGTGCCCAGATGATCGAACAGGAAGTCTGGCGTAGTCAGTTCGTCGGACAGACCGGCGTCGAGCTCGCCCACGTCGACACCCCCGACGCTGCACTGCAGTGGTTCGCCGAGCGCGAGACCGCCGAGGTGGACGCGTAATGGCGCAGCAGGACGGGACCGAAGCCCGCGGTATGTCGAAGTACCTCGAGGACCGGCCGAACGCTCAGCAAATGACGCAGGCGCAGCAACGAGAGACCAACGCGGAACGTGAGAAGCCCGCACCGGTCACAGGGATCGCGTCGGCGCACGGGAAGGAGCTGACCCGGCTCGCCCGAGATCCCGAGGCGCGCAAAGCGAAGTACGACGCCGACCGCGCCGAGCGAGATCGGCTCGATGCCGAGCGTGAGGCAGCGCGGATCAAGAGAGCCAGGGCCGCTCTAGAGCATCGGACCGAGGTTGCCAACCCCCGAGCTCGCGGAATGAGTCGGTACCTCGAGGTCGACGAGTAGGACCGGCACTACGTGGCCGTGGATCGAGCAGGCATCGAGAGCTCGATCCACGCGCCGTGGCCGAACGAGAGAAACCTGCTCACATTCGACACAGTAGGGGTCGCCAGGGCAGGGGTCGCTCAGAGCGACGGCAATAGGGTTAGGTGCCGGCCCACAACGGGGTTTCACGCGTCGCGCGTCAAGTCAGTGCGCGCCCCAGCGCCGGGACGGCTGGCGTGCCACTCGTCGATCGTGGACTCGAGCCAGCCCTGATTACGGCCCACTGTCGCATCGGGTTCGGGTAGGTAGCTCTTGCGCTGGTACTGCTTCACAGCGTCGAGCGAGACACCGAGCTTGTCGGCGATCTCCCCGCGTGACAGATAGTGGATGGTCATCGTGGCCCCTTGCGTCGATGGT